>JAKFWI010000183.1 GCA_021731965.1 Hyphomonadaceae bacterium
GCCCAGCCCAGAGCAGGCCCAGCCCAAATGGGTTTCCAGAATCTGGCCCACATTCATCCGCGAGGGCACGCCCAGCGGATTGAGCACGATATCCACGGATGTGCCGTCCTCCAGGAAGGGCATATCCTCAACGGGGACGATCTTGGAAATCACCCCCTTATTGCCATGCCGGCCGGCCATTTTGTCGCCCGGCTGCAGCTTGCGCTTCACCGCCACAAAGACCTTGACGACCTTCATCACGCCGGGGGGCAATTCATCGCCGCGCTGGAGCTTATCGACTTTGTCGTTAAAGCGTGCATCGAGGCGCTTTTTCGCTTCATCGAATTGGCGCTTGAGGGCTTCGATCTCGGCCATGGCCGCTTCGTCATCGAGGCCGATTTGCCACCATTGCCCATGCGAAAGGCCATCCAGCATGGCTTGCGCCACTTTGCCTTTCTTGAAGCCCTTGGGGCCGGAGACCGCAGCCTTGCCAAGGAGGATTTCCTTCAAGCGCCCAAAGATATTGCGCTCGAGGATGACCAATTCATCATCACGATCCTTGGCGAGTTGCTCGATTTCTTCGCGCTCGATCTGCTGGGCGCGCTGATCCTTCTCCACGCCGTGGCGGTTAAACACCCGCACTTCCACGATGGTGCCTTGCACGCCGGGCGGCAAGCGCAAGCTTGTGTCGCGGACATCGCTGGCCTTTTCGCCGAAAATGGCGCGCAGCAGTTTTTCTTCCGGCGTCATCGGGCTTTCGCCCTTGGGCGTGACCTTGCCGACCAGGATATCGCCAGCCAACACTTCGGCACCGATGGCCACGATCCCGGCTTCGTCGAGATTGCGCAGCGCTTCTTCGCCGACATTGGGAATATCGCGGGTGATTTCCTCGGGGCCCAATTTGGTATCGCGCGCCGCGACCTCAAACTCCTCGATATGGATCGAGGTGAACACATCGTCCTTGACGATCCGCTCAGAGATCAGGATGGAATCCTCGAAATTATAGCCATGCCAGGGCATGAAGGCGACCAGCACATTGCGGCCCAGCGCCAATTCCCCCAATTCCGTGGAGGGGCCATCGCCGATAATGTCGCCCGCCACCACTTGCTCTCCCACCTGCACGATGGGCCGCTGATTGATGCAGGTGTTTTGGTTGGAACGCTGAAACTTCAACAGCCGGTAGATATCCACGCCAGGCTTGGTGGGGTCACGCTCTTCGGTGGCGCGCACGACGATCCGCTGACTATCGACCTGCTCGACGATGCCGGTGCGGCGCGCCGTGACGGCGGCCCCAGAATCGCGTGCCACCACGCTTTCCATACCGGTGCCGACGAGCGGTGCATCCGCGCGCAGCAAGGGCACGGCTTGACGCTGCATGTTCGAGCCCATGAGGGCGCGGTTGGCATCGTCATTTTCCAAGAATGGGATCAATGCCGCGGCCACCGAAACCACCTGCTTGGGCGACACATCGATGAAATCAATTTCATCGCGCGCCACCAAGGTCGCTTCACCATTGACGCGGGCCTGGACGAACAAATCGCCCAGCGCGCCATCCTTTAAGCGGGCATTGGCCTGGGCGATCTTGTGCTTGCCCTCTTCCATGGCCGAAAGATAGGTGATGTCGGCCGTGGGGCGGCCATCCACCACACGCCGATACGGGCTTTCGATAAAGCCATATTTGTTCACGCGCGCATGCGTCGCTAGGCTGTTGATCAGGCCGATATTGGGCCCTTCCGGCGTCTCGATGGGGCAGATGCGGCCATAATGGGTGGGGTGGACGTCGCGCACCTCAAAGCCCGCGCGCTCGCGCGTCAAACCACCGGGGCCAAGCGCCGAGAGGCGCCGCTTATGGGTGATTTCCGAGAGCGGATTGGTTTGATCCATGAATTGCGAAAGCTGGCTGGAGCCGAAAAACTCCCGCACGGCCGCCGCCGCTGGCTTGGCATTGATCAAATCGTGCGGCATCACGGTTTCGATATCGACCGAACTCATCCGCTCCTTGATCGCGCGCTCCATGCGCAGCAAACCGAGGCGGTATTGATTCTCCATCAATTCCCCGACCGAGCGCACGCGCCGATTGCCGAGATTGTCGATATCATCGACCTCCCCGCGCCCGTCACGCAGATCGCACAGGGTTTTCAACACGCAGATGACATCTTCGGTGCGCAGCGTGCGCACTTCGTCTGACGTATCGAGGCCGAGGCGCATATTCATCTTCACCCGGCCGACGGCCGAGAGATCATAGCGCTCCAGATCCGAGAACAAGCCGCGAAACAACGCTTCGCCGGTTTCCACCGTCGGTGGCTCACCTGGGCGCATGACGCGGTAGATATCGAACAAGGCCTGTTCGCGCGTCTGATTCTTATCCACGGACAAGGTGTTGCGGATATAGGGGCCGACCGTCACGTGATCGATATCCAGCGTGGGGATTTCCATCACATGGGCCTCAACCAGGCTGGCGATGGCGTGCTCCGTCAGCGCATCACCGGCCTCGGCGAAGATTTCGCCGGTTTCGGGATTGACCAAATCCTCTGCCGCGAAGCGCTCGACCAAATGCTCCGATGGCGTGAGGATTTCGCGCAGGCCCTCGTCGGCCAGCTTGTTGGCCCCGCGCGCCGATAGCTTTTTTCCAGCCTCCGCCACGACTTGGCCGGTATCGGCATTGACCAGATCATAGAGCGGCTTCACGCCGCGCCAGCGCTCCGGCAAATAGCGCGCCGCCCAGCCGCGCGGCGTGTGGCGGTAAGTAACCCGCTCATAAAACGTGGCCAGCGTCTTTTCTGTATCCAGGCCCAGCGCGTAAAGCACCGTGGTGGCGGGCAATTTGCGCTTGCGATCGATGCGGACATACAAAATGTCCTTGGCGTCGAATTCAAAATCCAGCCAAGAGCCGCGATAGGGGATGACCCGTGCCGCGAACAACAATTTGCCGGACGAGTGCGTCTTGCCCTTGTCGTGATCGAAGAACACGCCCGGTGAGCGATGCATCTGGCTGACAATCACCCGCTCCGTGCCGTTAACGACAAACGTGCCTTTGTCCGTCATCAGCGGAATATCGCCGAGATAGACATCTTGCTCTTTGATGTCTTTGACCGATTTGGCACCCGTCTCTTCATCGCTTTCGAACACGATGAGGCGCAGCTTGACCTTCAACGGCGCGGCATAGGTGATGTCGCGCTGCTGGCATTCCTCGACATCGAATTTGGGCTCCTCGAATTCGTAGGAGACATATTCGAGCACCGCGCGCTCAGAAAAATCCTTGATCGGAAAGACCGAGCGGAACACCGCCTCCAGGCCCTCGACCCGCCGTTGGGGGTGCGCAATGTCCTTTTGCAGAAATTGATCATACGAGCTGCGCTGCACCTCGATGAGATTGGGCATGGCCCCAGCCTCGGGTATGCGCCCAAAGCTTTTCCGAATACGCTTTTTGCCTGTATAGGTAAGAGCCATTGCTCCCCTCACGACCAATGTGGCGGGTCCAAACGCCGGCCGCCTCCGGCTCTGGCCCCGTGCCGCCTGCCGCTCGCCAACGGCCGAGGCCGTCAAACTGGGGTCACCCCCTTGAGGCTCCGCGAGCGGAAAAAGCCTCAACGCGCCGATAGCGCCCGGCGCACGCGCATAACAGGCCGCAAAGCAGGCGCACACGCCCGCTTTGCACCTGCTCATCTCATGCTTACTTCAGCTCAACCTTGGCACCGGCCTTTTCGAGCTGCGCCTTGAACTTCTCGGCGTCAGCCTTGCTCAGGCCTTCCTTCACCGCCTTAGGCGCGCCTTCAACCAGATCCTTGGCCTCCTTGAGACCCAGAGCCGTAATGGCACGCACTTCCTTGATGACTTCGATCTTCTTCTCGCCGGCCGCCATCAGCATGACGGTGAACTCTGTTTGCTCTTCCACCACGGCGGCGGGTGCAGCGCCCCCTGCGCCCGGCATGGCCATAGCCACCGGCGCGGCGGCGGAAACGCCCCACTTTTCTTCCAGCAGTTTAGACAGCTCAGCCGCTTCCAGCACGGTAAGCAAAGACAGGTCTTCGACGATCTTTTCTAGCTTCGACATGGTATTCCCCAACAAACTGAATGGTTTAAATGACAATGCGGAATTGACGATCAGGCGGCTTCAGCGCTAGCCTCGCCTTGATCTTTGGTAGCGTAAGCGTTGATCACGCGGGCCAATTGGCCAGCCGGTGCCTGCAAAACGCCGGCAATCTTGGTTGCCGGGGCTTGCAAGAGGCCGATCAGCTTGCCGCGC
Organism: Hyphomonadaceae bacterium; assembly: GCA_021731965.1. Taxonomy (GTDB): domain Bacteria; phylum Pseudomonadota; class Alphaproteobacteria; order Caulobacterales; family Aquidulcibacteraceae. Next base: position 4,226 of record JAKFWI010000183.1, read on the forward strand.
AATGCATCAAGCGAAGGCAGAGTCGCCAAGGCTTTGACCGCATTGGGATCCAACAGGACAGCGCCCATCAAGCCGCCCACCAAGGCAAACTTTTCCTTTTCCTTCGCGAACGCCACCGCCACCTTGGTGGCCGCGATGGGATCATGAGAATAGGCGATGGCCGTTGGCCCGGTGAACATATGCGCGCCTACAGCGCCCGGCGTTCCATCCAAGGCAATCTTGGCCAGCCGGTTTTTCACCACCTTCAGTTGACCGCCTGCATCACGCAGGCGCACACGCAACTGGGTCAATTCCGCAACGGTAAGCCCGGCATAGTGGCCAACGACCACAACGCCAGACGCGGCGAAGATACCCTTCAAGGTCTCCACCATGTCGGCTTTTTCAGCACGCTCCATTACGGTCTCCACAGCTAAGGCACCCAGGGAATCTGGCCGCCTGCCACGCCGCCAAGGCCCCCCCAAAAAACGAGAGATGCCAAAGCAGCGCCGACTGCCTGTCCCAGTGCCCGAGCCGACTGCCTTCCGCCGATCGGCGGGGGCCAATGGCGGGGGGAATGTCGTTACGGCTCTGTCTCCTGCGGGCCCATGCCGCAAACGCAGCACGAACGGATTAAGCCTCACGAGACCCCCCATATTTTCGGAGAGGCATGCAAGGCACCAGCAATCTCGGACAGGTGCCAATTGACTTTGGCGCGCCATAGGGGTGCACCATCGGCAATCAGCAATCCGACGGCCTAAACCATCGAGCCGCGTCTTATGCCGATGTTTAATCCCCCATGCAAGCGATTTTTCATCTCTTTGTGCAAAGGAGGCGCCTCGCCCGCGACCGGGACAAACGCGATTAATAGGACTTGAAGCAAAGGCCCCATCGCGGCATCTCCTTGAATCATGCTATCACTTAGACTATTTTGATAGCATCACCCTCAGCCCTAAAGAGAGCGCCAGCATGGCCGCCGTCACCATCCGCAACCTTTCCGATGAGGCGCATCGCGCCCTGAAAATCCGCGCGGCCAAGCATAATCGCAGCGCCGAAGCGGAAATGCGCGCCATCCTCGAAGCCGCCTTGCGTCCTGAGGGCCGCTTGCTGCTCGGCACCGCCTTAGCAGAGCTTTTCCGGGACGTCGGATTCACCGACGAGGAAGTCAAGGTTATTGAATCCGCCCGCGACACGCGTCCCGCTGAACCGATTCGCTTCGATTGATTCTGCTCGACACCAACGTCGTCTCAGAGGCGATGAGGCGGGCGCCTCACCCCTCGGTCCGCGGCTGGCTCGATGCCCAGCCTGTGGAGTCTCTGTTTCTCTCCAGCATTACCGTCGCCGAACTGCTGTTCGGCGTCGGGACGCTTCCCAGCGGCAGGCGACGCGATGACCTCGAATCCCGGATTGGCCGGATGCTGGACCTGTTCGCCACCCGCATTCTGCCCTTCGATACCCCGGCGGCGCAATGCTATGCCGATCTCGCGGTCAAGGCGCGGGCAGCGGGAAAGGGCTTCCCTATGCCCGACGGCTATATCGCCGCAATCGCCGCTGCGCATGGGTTCGTGATGGCATCGCGTGACGCGAGCGCGTTCCATGCCGCCGGCCTGAGGGTGATTAACCCCTGGATTGTGAGCGCTGATTAGCGATCAAACCGAAATCCTTCAGATGAATTTATGGCGGCTGCCCTTGGGCTGGTCGCCATAGCCAAGCCTGTGGGCAGGCCCGCCGCTTAGAGCCTAACTGAAAACAAGCTGGGCTAGACCCGTTCCCGAAAAGTGTGACGCGGTTTTCGCAACAGAACGGGTCTAATCACTTAGTGTAGAGCGGATTCACCCGGTTTGACCTTAGATAGGTCAAATCGGGATCCGCTCTAGACCCGTTCCAGCGCCACCGCAGTGGCTTCACCGCCGCCGATGCACAAGCTGGCCACGCCGCGCTTGGCACCGCGCTGGCGCATGGCATTGATCAAGCTGGCCATGATGCGCGCACCGGATGCGCCGATCGGGTGGCCCAGCGCGCAGGCCCCGCCATTCACATTGACCACATCGTGGCCCATGCCCAGCTCCTGCATGGCGATCATCGGCACCATTGCGAAGGCCTCGTTGATCTCGAACAGCTCCACCTGGCCCACGCTCCAGCCCGCTTTGTCGATAACGCTGCGCATGGCCGGCACCGGTGCGGTGGTGAAATAAGCGGGTTCGTGGGCGTGGGCGGCCGCGGCGATAATGGTCGCTAGCGGGGCCAAGCCGCGCCGATCCGCCTCGGAACGCCGCATCATGACCAAAGCCGCGGCGCCATCCGAAATGGCGGAGGCATTGGCTGCCGTGATCGTGCCGTCAGCCACGAAAGCCGGCTTCAGGCTAGGGATTTTCTCCGGGCGGGCCTTGCGGGGCAGCTCATCGCGCTCGATCCGCACCATGCCTTGCTTGGTGGCTGTTTCCAGTGCGACGATCTCCTGTGAGAAATCGGCGCCCTGGGCGCGGGCCAGGGTCTCCAGCGCGTAGGCATCTTGCTGCTGGCGGGTGAATTGGTATTCGCGCGCAGTCTTATCGGCATAAAAGCCCATGGGCAGGCCTTCATAGGCATCTTCCAAACCATCGAGCGCCATATGATCAAGCACTTTCTCATGCCCATATTTATGCCCCTCGCGCAGCTTGGGCAGCAAAAACGGGGCGTTGGTCATGCTTTCCATGCCACCTGCCACGGCCACGCGGATTTCCCCCGACAACAGCATGGCGCGCGCCAGGATGGCCGCCTGCATGCCCGAGCCGCACATTTTGTTGAGTGTGGTGGCCTGCGCACTCTTGGGCAAGCCGGCGGTGAGCGCGGCTTGGCGCGCCGGGGCCTGGCCCTGCCCAGCCCCCAACACATTGCCCATCAGCACTTGCTCAACCTCCCCCCCGTCGACGCCCGCGCGCTGCACGGCGGCGCGAATGGCGACGGCCCCCAGTTCATGTGCGGAAAAGCCAGACAATTCGCCCAGCAAGGCCCCCATGGGCGTGCGCGCCATGCCGACGATGACGACGGGATCGGATTGGGTGGTCATGGGCGTGGCTTCCTCTGGTTTGTACGCGCATCTGCTTAGCGCACCCGCGTTGGCTTGGCGATGCGGATGCCTGGAAAACGCGCCTGTTTCGCGATGATTTCGTGACACAGCGCTTTTGGGCTTGCGCGCAGCGCTGGCCTTGGCACTTACAGCAGCGCCCTAAGCTCAGCGGCGCGGTAACAAAGGGATGAGGATGCGCCAGGCAAGATACGCCCCGACAGCTTTAAGCGCGGCGCTGATCGGCGCGGCGCTAAGCCTGTGCGCCTGCAGCCCCGAGGGCGCACAATCGGGGGAGCAAGCCATCGTGGCCGTGCCGGAAATCACCGTGGATGGTTCTAGCACGGTTTTCCCGATCACCGAGGCGATGGGCGAGGAGTTTCAGCTCGCCACCCGCATCAGGGTGACGGTGGGGCAATCGGGCACGGGCGGCGGCCTCAAAAAGTTTTGCCGCGGTGAGATCGACGTGGCCGCGGCTTCCCGGCCCATCAAGGCGGCCGAGATCGAAGAGTGCGCGGCCACCAGCGTGGAGTTTATCGAATTGCCGATCGCCCTCGATGCCTTGGCCATGGTGGCACCGCTTTCCAATGGCTGGGCGCAATGCCTAACGGTCGAGGAGTTGGCGCGCGCCTGGGGGCCGCAGGCTGAGGGGAAAGTCACCTCCTGGGCGCAAATCCGCGCCGGCTTCGCGGACGTGAAGTTGACGCTCTATGGGCCAGGGGTGGATTCCGGCACCTTCGATTACTTTACATTGGTGGTGAACGGCAAAGAGGGCGCATCGCGCACGGATTTCACCGCCACGGAGGATGACAATGTCATCTTGCAGGGGGTGGGCGCGGATCGCGGCGCTCTCGGCTATCTGGGCTTGGCCTATGCCAGCGAGGGCGGTCAGCATGTGCGGGTGATCGCCATCCGCCAGCCGGATGGGGCCAGCATCACCCCCAGCGTCGAGCACGCCCGCGCTGGCAATTACAAGCCCTTCACCCGGCCACTGTTTTACTATGCCAATGCCGCCTCGGTGGCGAAGAAGCCGCAGGTGCGTCAATTCCTGGCTTATGTGTTTGATCCGGCCAATGCGGCTTTGGTCAAGGAGGCGGGCTATGTGCCCATGCCGAATGCGGCCTATGCGCGCGTCAAGGCCCGCCTGGATGCGCGCACGCTTGGCCATGCCGGTGGCGATCTGGAAGCCCTGATCCGCGGGCAGGCACCTTTAGCGCCAGTGCCGTGAGGCCAGGCGCTTCCCAGCGCCGGCGGATCGTGGAACAAGGAGCCCTCGTTCACCTCTCAGCCGCCACGTCCAAGGATTGCTGCTTTCCATGACGTCATCGCCTTATCTGTCTTCGCGCGTCATTGCGCGCATTGCCGCGACATGCGTGGCGCATGCCTGGAAGGTCGCGGCGGGGGCCATCGCGCTGCTGGTCGCGGCGGTGTTTTACGTCGCCTCAGCGATGGACATCACCACCGATCCCGACGCGCTGATTTCGCCCAATCTCTCTTATCGCAAGGCAGAGGCGGCGTTCCGCGAGGTGTTCCCCGCTGCGCGCGCCAATTTCGTGGTGGTCATCGATGGGCAAACGCCGGAGCTGGCGGAATATGCTGCCCAGCAAATCTCCAGCGCGATGGCGGCCAAGCCCGAACTGTTCAACAGCGTGCGCCGGCCCGATGGCGGCGATTTTTTCGCCAGCAATGGCCTGCTTTTCCTGCCCGCCACCGAAGTGCGGGCCCGCACCGATCAATTGCTCCGCGCGCAAGCATTTTTGGGGCCGCTGGCTTATGATCCGTCTTTGCGCGGGGTGATGGCTACGTTCGCCAGCTTTGCGCAAGGCGTGACCCAGGGTCAAGCCACGCTCAAGGATCTCGAGCGGCCCATTACGGCGCTGAAGCCCCCGCTCGATGCCGCTTTGCGCGGCGAGGTGGCCAATTTCAGTTGGCGCGCGTTATTCTCCGATACACCGCCCTCCACACGTGATTTGCGTAAAATGGTGCTGGCGGATCCGGTGCTCAATCACGCCAAGCTCAAATCAGCCTCGGCCCCCAGTGCCTTCGTGCGTGACGTGGCCGCGCAGCTTGGTGCCAACACCGAAAATGGCGTGCGCGTGCGATTGACCGGCCCGGCTTTGCTGGCCGACGAAGAATTCGGCACACTGGCGGAAAATGCAGCCTTGACCAGCTTGCTCATGGTGGCGGCCATCACCTTGATGCTTTGGCTGGCGACGCATTCAGTGCGGGCGATTGGCTGCATCTTGCTGACCACCTTCACCGGCCTGGCCACAACCGCGGCCATCGGCCTCTTGCTGTTTGGGCGCTTCAACGCCATTTCGCTGGCCTTCATCCCGCTCTTCGTTGGGCTCGGCATCGATTTTGGCATCCAGCTGACGGTGCGCTTTCGCGCCGATCAGCGTGATCAACCCAGCCTCAGCGCCGCCATCATTAGCGCCGCTGGCGTGATGGGCCGCTCGTTGACCTTGGCGGCGGCGGCCATCGCGGTGGGGTTTTTGGCCTTTGTGCCCACGCAATACAGCGGCGTTTCGCAGCTTGGCGCCATTGCTGGCCTCGGCATGGTGGTGGCGCTGCTGCTGAGCCTGACCATGCTGCCAGCCTTGCTCAAAATCAGTGCACCGCGCGGCGCGCTGATCCAGGCCCCCGGCTCGTGGCTGACGCGGGTGGATCGCTATGTGCTCAGCAAGCGGCGCTTTGTGTTGGGCTTTTCGGCGCTGGCGGCCGCCGCCTGCTTTGCGCTTTCGCCTTTACTGCCCTTTGATTTCAACCCATTGCATCTGCGCAGCGCCAAAACCGAATCGGTTTCGACCTTGCTTGATCTGTCACGCGATCCGCTGCAATCACCCGACGCGATCAACATCATCGCCGCCAATGCCGCCGGTGCGCAGGAGCTCGCGGCCCGGTTGGCCCAGTTGCCGCAGGTGGACCGAGTGGTGACGCTGGCGCGCTTCGTGCCCGCGGATCAGGAGGAAAAGCTGCTGGCCATCCAAGAAGCCAACGATCTGCTGGGCCCTTCTTTGGATCCGTTCGAACGCGCCGCCGAACCCGATGACGCCCAAATCATTGCGGCCATCCAGGATACGGCCGCTAGGCTGCGTGACGCTATCACCGCGACCGGCGCGGGCAGCCAAAACGCCAAAGCGGCGCGGGCGTTGGCCCTGACGCTCGATGCTTTGGCCAAGGCCCCCGCCAGCGCCCGGGCGGCAGCGGCCGGCGCGCTGCTTCCCCCGCTCACCGTCACGCTCAATCAGGTCCGCGCCTCACTGGAGGCGCAGCCGGTTTCGCTGGAAACATTGCCGCCGGATCTGATCCGCCAATGGCAAGCACCCGATGGGCGCGCGCGCCTTGCTGTCATCCCCAAGGGCAATACCAATTCCAATGCGGTGCGCAAGGATTTCGCCGGGGCGGTGCAGGCCATCGTGCCGCAAGCTAGCGGCCCACCAATCGCGCAGATCGAGGCGGGGCATATCGTGGTTGGTGCCTTCATCACCGCGGGCATCTTGTCCTTCTTGGCCATCACGGCCCTGCTGTTCGTGGCTTTGCGCCGGCCGGGCGACGTGCTCATCACCATGACGCCGATCATTCTCACCGGGCTGCTGACCATCGGCTCGGCGGTGCTGCTGAATTTGCCGCTAAACTTCGCCAACATCATCGCATTGCCTTTGCTGTTTGGCATGGGCGTGGCTTTCCACATCTATTTCGTGATGGCCTGGCGCGAGGGCGAGGGGCATTTGCTGGATTCCAGCTTGGCGCGCGGGGTGTTTTTCAGCGCCCTTTCTTCCGCCACCGGCTTTGGCAGCCTGTGGCTATCGAGCCATCCCGGCACGGCCAGCATGGGGCAATTGCTAATGATTTCGCTGTTGTGGACGATCGTCTCGGCGCTGCTCTTCCAGCCCGCTTTGATGGGCGCAGCGCCCAAGGATCGCGGCACTGGCGCGGGGGAAGCGGCCCTGTGAGCATGGAGCGGCTGCTCACCGGCTATAACCGCTTTCGCGAAGGCCCTTGGCTCTCTTTGCGGCAATTGTTTTTGCAGCTCTCCTTGGGGCAGGCCCCCGACACCTTGGTGTTGGCATGCTCCGATAGCCGCGTTGACCCTCAACGTGTATTCGATGCCGCCCCAGGCGAGCTGTTCGTCGTGCGCAATGTCGCGGCGCTATGCCCGCCTTACCAGCCCGACGGGCAATACCACGGCACCTCGGCGGCGCTGGAATTTGCGGTCAACGCGCTGCGGGTGAAGCAGATAATCGTGATGGGCCATGGCCGCTGCGGGGGCTGCGCGGCGCTGCTTTCGGGGGCCCCGCACTCCTGCCCCGAATTCGTCGCACCCTGGATCGAAATCGCCAGCCCGGCCCGCGCGCGCGCCCAGGCACGGGCCCAAGCGGGTGCGGATTTGCAGCGCGCCTGCGAGGAAGAAACTGTGCGCGAGACGCTCAGCAATCTGCGCACATTCCCGTTTGTTACCGCAGCCACCGCCGAGGGGCGATTGACGCTTGAAGGCATGTGGTTTGATGTGGGCCTTGGTGAGCTGTGGCAGATGGATCCGGGCGGCGCGTTCGCGATGATCGCGGCGCGCGGGCCCTGATCAAATCGGATCGGATCAGGAGGCAAGCATGCCAGCACGCGATCATCTGGACGATGTGCTGATCTACCAGATCTACCCCAAATCCTTTCGCGATGGGGATGGTGACGGCGTCGGAGACCTGCGCGGTATTATCGAGGGGCTGCCTTACATCGCCGATCTTGGTGTGAAATGGATTTGGCTCTCGCCGATTTTCGCCTCCCCCATGGCCGATAACGGCTATGACGTCAGCGATTACACGGCCATCAACCCGCTGTTTGGCAGCATGGCCGATTTCGAGGACATGGTAGCGGCTGGCAAAAAGCACGGCATCCGCTTCATCCTCGATATCGCCCTCAATCACACTTCAAGTGCGCACCCCTGGTTTCAGGCGGCAGTGCAGGATGCGCATAGCCCCTACCGCGATTGGTATCATTTTCGCCCGGCCGGCGCGCCGGCCAACAATTGGCAATCCATTTTCGGGGGCCCAGCCTGGAGCATAGCCGGCGATAACGGCCTGCAATATCTGCATTTGTTCGATACCTCCCAGCCCGATCTCAACTGGGAAAACCCCGCGGTGCGCGCCGCGATTTATCAGGCCATGCGCTTTTGGCTCGATAAGGGGATCGGTGGCTTTCGCCTCGATGTGGTCACGGTTATTTCCAAGCCGCCTGGCCTGCCCGATGCGCCCAATCCGCGCCCCGAGGCGCTTTATCCCATGCTGTGCCGCGGCCCGCGCTTGCAGGAATTCCTGCGCGAAATGCATCGCGAGGTATTCGCACACTATGACGGCCTCGCCATCGGTGAGGCACCCGGCGTCGATCCCGCTTTGGCGGCCAAGCTGGTGGATCCGGCCGATCCCATGTTGGATCTGCTTTATCATTTTGATCTGGTGGCCCCTGCCCGCGATGCGCATGGCGATTGGGATCGCATCGCCTTTAAGCAGGTGTTCAGCAGCTGGGATAGCGGCATCGGCTCGCGCGGCGTCAACACCATTGTGCTGTCCAATCATGATTTGGGCCGCGTGGTTTCGCGCTTTGGCGATGCCTTGGGCTTTTTGCGTGAAAGCGCCAAGGCCCTGCAGGCATTGGTCATCCTCTCGCGCGGGGTGCCCTTCATTTATCAGGGCGACGAGTTGGGCGTGCCCAACACGCCCTTTACACGCCTGGAGGAGATCGACGATGTTTGGGCAAAAACCACCTATCGGCTGAAGCGCGAAGCCGGCGCCAGCGAGGACGCAGCCTTTGCCGCCGCCGCGGCCATGACGCGTGATCACGCGCGCACGCCTTTTGCGTGGGATGGCAGCCGCCATGGCGGCTTTACACAAGCGCCAGCGCCTTGGCTGAAGCTGCACCCCGATTTCGCCAGTTTTCACCGCGCCGCGCAGGATAATGACGAAGATTCGCCGCTGGCCTTTGCCCGCGCGCTGATCGCCCTGCGTCAAAGCGACGCCTTGTGGCAGCGCGGCACATTTACCGATCTTGTCCCGCGCGATCATGATGTTTTCCTGTTCGCCCGCAGGCTGGATGGACGCGAGGCACGCGTGATCATCAATCTGCGGTCCTGCCCCGCCGAAGCACCCGAACACCTGCCGATCGACCGCCAAGACGGCCTGCTTCTGAGCAATTATCGCCAGCCCGGCAGCCATGAGATGCTAAGGCCCTGGGAAGTGCGCATCTGGGAAGTGCGCGTCGGGGATCCGGCTGCACCATGAAATTACCAGGGGCGTTGGTCTCCACCGCCTTGCTCGCCTTCTTGGCCATACTCGCCTTCGCGGGGAATTCCTTGCTGACACGGGCGGCACTGAGCCAGGCGCTGATCGGCGCGGGGGCCTTTGGGGCCATTCGCCTTGCTGCGGGCGCAGCCATGCTGCTGGCCTGCACCGGCTTTGCCTGGCGGCGGGCCATGCCGCGCTGGGCCGATGGCGCAGGCATCGCCGCGCTGCTGGCCTATATGGCCGGCTTCTCCTTCGCCTATCGCGGCCTTGGTGCCGCCACTGGTGCCTTGATCCTGTTCGCCAGCGTGCAGATGAGCATGGCGGGGCTGGCGGCTTGGCGCGGCGTGTACCCCAGCGCGCGGCAAATACTTGGCCTGGCTTTAGCCTTCGGCGGGCTGGCTTGGCTGTTGGCCCCCGGCATATTGGCCCCGCCTTTGCTGCCAGCTTTGCTGATGGCTGGGGCCGGGGCGGCCTGGGGCGTTTATACGCTGATCGGGCGCGGATCGATCGATGCCCTCGCCACCACCACCCGCAATTTCATCGGGGCGGCACCATTAAGCCTGGTGCTGCTTATGCCCGAATCCGCAGTCCCCGTGACTGCACCGGGCGCGGGCTTGGCCATTGCCGCCGGCGCGCTGACATCGGGGCTTGGCTATGCCATCT
>JAKFWI010000080.1 GCA_021731965.1 Hyphomonadaceae bacterium
GAATGGAGAAAATCGCGTAACTGGTGAAAAAGGCGAATTGCACCAAGGCCGCATTGGCGTTGTTGAGCTGGAACAGACCCTTCAATTTTGGAATGAGAACATCATTGAGGTTGGTGATCCCGCCAAACAAAAAGAACACCGCAATTACGAGCACTTGCAGCGCGCGCGTGTTGGCTTGGCTGGTACCCGCTGGGCCCTTGCTGGTCGGCGTGAAGGCGATGGCCAAGACGAGCACCTTTCGACTGCCCGAAAACAAGGGCATGTTGGCGAAAGAACGCAGGATTAAGCAAAGCGCAGGCCGATGCAACCGCCTTGATGATGGATCGCTTTCGGCGTCACGCCCCAAGCCGATCGATGGCCCTTCCCACGGGCTATCGGGCTAGGCACTGGATTGCGCAGGAGGGGAGGCCCGCGCGGCATCGAGATGGCTTCGGATGCGCTCCAAGCGCGCCACCATCTCGGCTGCTTCCTCGACGGGGAGAACCATCAACAAAAGATCGAACACATCACTAGATTCATGGACGATGCGCTCGCGCAGCGCCCGGCCTTTCGGCGTTAACCAAACGCATTTGGAGCGTCCGTCATCGGATTGGGGGCCTGGACCACAAAGCCGTGCCGCTCAAGCACTCTGATTTGGTGCGTCATCGTTGTTTTAGGAATCTGGAACGCCTTTGCCATCTCCAGCGGGGTGCGACCATCTTTCACCCGCACCAAATGGTTGAGAACAGTAAAGTGGGGGGCGAGCAAGCCAGCGGGCAATCGGTTGTTGAGCAGCGTCGTTGTCAATTGGTTGATGATGCCGATCTCGTTGAACAGGCGAAAATAGAGCGGCGTGCGTTCGTCAGGCGTCAACGATTTTCGTCTCCAGAGGCCAGCGCGGCGTGGGCGCCACCCTCGGGCCAAAGCCAAGCCGGCCAAGCATCTGGACCGTATGCCCCTTGGGTGCAAGTAGCTGGTGGGCCCGATCGTGATGCTCTCGCATTTCCTCATACTCCTGGAGGGCCTGGCTGACAGGATGCAGCGACAGGCCGTTCGCTGTCGTCGCGAGGTTCAGGCGCAACCAACGTCGCCCAGCTTCGATTTGGTCGGCGCGCGTGTTGCTGGCGCTGGTGAGCGCGGCATAGGCCGGCGTCGCGTGGAGGATCCGGCGATACAAAGCGACGCCTTGCGCGAACTGCGACGATGTCGGATCGAGTTGCCCCTCGCGGGAGAGCAAGCCGAAAAGCGCGAGGGAACTCAAAAACGGGCCGCCCAAATCGATCCCGTCCGGCTGGGCGTTGATTTCCGCTTTGCCGATCCGCATCAGGTCCACACTTTCCTTATAGGTGCGCGTAGTCCTGGCTTCAGTTTGCCAAGCGGACCAGGTCAGGGCCACGAGAGCGGCAACCCGATCAGCGGCTGTGATGATGGTCGCAAACGGCTTCAGCAGGGCCGTTTGTTTGGGGGTGATTGGGCGATCCTCAAACGGTTCCTTGCAAGAGCGCCTATCGTGAACGGCGGCGAATAGAGGGTCTGGTTCGGTGCCGTCGGGCACAAGGCGCGCTCTGGCCACGGGGCCGCCCTCACCCTTCGGGAACAAATCAAGTTCAACGCCATGCCCCGTCTGCGCAGCCGCAATCACCATCAATTCGATGAAGCATCCCATGCCGATGGTGAGTTGCCGCGAGAATGGATCGGTGTGCGGCAGGTCTTTGGTCTTGTCGCGATAAAGCTCGATGGTGTCAGGCTTGCTGAGATCAACCAGCCAGGGCTGACGGTTGTGAGGATTGGGCGCAAGCAGAGCATAAGACAGCGCATTGCGCCTTGGGTCAGAATAGCGACCGGCTGCTGCCCAGGGCGCGAGCGCCCGCTCCGGTGTTCGGGTGGCGAGAAAGGCCGCGCCCCCTCCCAGCGCAGCAAGAATGCTGCCCCCACCAAGGATGGCAAGCGCTCTGCGACGAGGGATGGGCATGCAGTTCTTCCTGGTTTAGTGCGATGTCGCTCTAAGTAGTGCGGTGTCGCACTATTTGTCAATCAGCTCACGCATCGTGTTGGTGGGTCGAGGACGAGCCGCCGATTTCTGCTTCCGTGGGTTGCGCCGCAAAGGGTGGATATTGGGATTTGGGAGAGGGAAAGACAGGGCATACTCGGCCTGATTGGCCTGCTTGGTCCCGATAGCTTCCGGACCCGGGCAAAAGGTTACGAGATGGAAGAATTGGCACCTTGTGGACAAAAGCCAGCGCAGGTAGACTTTTCTTATGGGCCTCTTCGTCCGCGTTCTTGTAGCCGCAGGCTGTGGCGATCAGGAGAATTGGCGCGAAGAAAACTGTGCTTCTCGATTGAGGGCGCGAATGGTCCGCGCTCCCGAGGCTCCGGAGACGACCAGACCGCGCGACAGGGGCGCGCATCTGATCAAACAGGTGGTCCAACGGGCTGCCACGTCGCCGGAACAGACCAAAGAGGCGCCGGACGAGCTCGCTCCGGAAAGACTCGAATCCGACCTGAGCGGCATTATGGAGCAAACGCACCAAACTCTGCGTTGCGCGGCCCGTGACCCACATCGCCTCCTAAAGTCTCAGCATCGCAGCGGTTTATGTTCGCCTTATGCTCTCTGTCGCATGCCTTTGGTGCGCTTGCTCCATAATGTCGCATGCTTGAACATGGCATGGTTCCGCGCGCGGGCGGAGGCCAAGGTCGAGATCGCGCGTTGGCGTAAGCACGATGACGCCGTGCGCCCGCATTCGAGCCTCGCGTATGTGACGGCGAATGCCTTCGCGAAGACGATGAAGGCGCTCCCATCAACAGCGGTGGACACGGCGGGCCGAACCGCTGCGCTACCTAAGGGCTCCGCGCCGCGGCCTGTCGATCACCCGTCCCGCTTGGGAAAAAAAAGAAAGGCAGAAAAGGTTTCTTTTTCTAGCTAAACGCGGTCCGAAGAAGTGAGGCAGGGCACCAGCGTGCCTCGGCGCGCCCAAAAACAAAGGCGAGGCATGTTCGCCTCCACAGTGCGACTTTTTCAACGCCTTGCTAGATGCCTTGACCCCGATGGTTACCTGGAGCTAACTATCGCGAATTCTGAAAGCCAAGACCGGTGGCTACGTGTCGGGCACAGAATTCGCGTGGGGGCTATGAATTCCGTGACACCAAAAATTTTAATCCGTCATTTGGCGGGCTCGAAAAAGGGCCAAACAGAAACTATAGAGGCGATCTCGCTCATCACTTTCGGGCGAGATATGGATTCAACTATCCAGTTTGACCCAGATAAGGATGATACGGTCAGCCGTCGTCACGCAACGATCGAATGCACCTCGGATTTTCGAAGATTCCGGCTGACGGATGTGGGTAGCACCCACAAAACATTCGTAAATGGCCGTCCGCTGACGGCACCCGTCGATATCGAACCTGGCGATGAGGTGATGCTCGGGCGGGCCACGAAATTCGTATTCGATTTGGATCCGAGGCCCGCCGACTTTGTGCGTCGAACGACCATGATTTCCGCGATTGATCCCGCACCGAAGCCAACGAGCATATCAACCGCGATATCGGATGCTCCGCGCGCTGGAACGGTTGGGAATCCCACGCTGCGAACGGGTCGACCCATGACCGCGCCCACGCGATCAAGCAGGGTCCAATCGCCAGTGATCTGGGCGGTTGCGGCTGCACTTGTTCTGGCAATTGGGGGGGGCGCGGGCTACCTCGCCTTCAAACCGAAAGCGAAAGCCGTCGCGCTGGCCCCAGCTGAGAAACAGGTTCTGACGACACAAGATATCGCCAAGGCCTATAGCGGCTCGACTGTCTATGTGCAGCTCTCTTGGCGCTTGTTTGATCGTCCTAGCGGCAAGCCCATCTACCATAAAATGCTGCGCCTCTCTCGCGATGCGAAGGTTCCACTTTATGTTGTCACCAAAAAACATGGGGTTGTCCCCTGGTTTACAACTGACGACGATGACAGCATCAATGAACCGATTGGCCAGGCTGGCAGCGGTAGCGGGTTTATTGTCAGCGATACTGGCTTTGTTTTGACCAACAAGCACGTTGCTGCCGGCTGGGAAGTGTCGTATTCGAAGTTGCCTAGCCAAGGGTACCTTGTGCTTGAAAATGAAACCATGGGGCAGGTCGTCGCGGGTTTATCGAAAGAGCGGGTTTTCTCGCCCGGTGCTTCGCCAGCCGCAGAGCAGCTCTATTCCTGGATTCCAGGCGATGGCGGCCTGCTCTTTGAACGCAACGCAGCCGCCATCATCGATGACCGCCCGCACGCGTTCGACGGCCGCGAAGATATCCTGCGCGTGCAATTTCCAAATTCCCGGCAGACGGTGGACGCTCGGCTCGTGCGCACTTCAAAGGAAGCCGACGTAGCGCTCGTTAAAATCGAGAGCCCCACGGCCCTGCAAACCCTCAAGATCGCAGCCGATGATAATGTCAACCTTGGGCAGAAGGTGGTCGTTATCGGCTATCCCGGGATTTCGCAAAAGGTGATCAATAAGAGCGTCCTGACGACGGAGGCCGGAATTACGCGTGAAGTCATTGAGAGCATCCCGCAGCCTACGGTCACGGATGGGGTGATCGCAAATCTTGGCCTTTCGGGCCAACCTGTCACGCAGGGTGAAACGGTCGGAACCGTGGGCGATGCCTATCAGCTTAGCGTTACGGCCACTGGATCCGGCAATAGCGGCGGGCCAGTGCTGAACGAGTTTGGCGAAGTGGTCGGCCTCTTTACCTATTCGCTCAGCCGGGGTGGTGAGCGCGTGACCTTTGCCGTACCCGTGAAATACGGCCGAAAGCTGATGCGCGAACCATGACAAGCCGCATGCCGGAATCAGCGCGCGCGCTGGCCCATAAGAGGCGATCGGCTTTTGGCTTTTTTGGGGGACTTCTCTCTCGCCGCTCGAGTTCCGAGCGCGAAGAGATCCAAGCCAATAATGCGTCACGTCTTTTTGTAGATTGCTCCATGGAGACCAATTTAGGTCTCCACCGAGAGGAAAACGAAGATTCCATTGGTTTTCAGGTTTTCACGAACTCGGATTTGCGGCGAGGCCAGGGATTTTTGGCAATAGTCGCGGATGGAATGGGGGGGCACGTGAATGGAAAAGAAGCGAGCCGCCTCGCGGTTGAGACTGTAATGCGTGTTTATGCCGCGGGGCGCCCGCGCTCCCCCCGCAAGGCTTTGGAGCTGGCATTCAAGCGCGCTAACGCGGCGATCGTCCGGGCGAGTGGAAAATCCGGTTCTCCGAAGCGCATGGGCACGACCTGTACGGCCATTTCGATCGAATCGGGCCGGGCGATTTTTGCGCATGTTGGGGATAGCCGTCTCTATTTTTGGCGCGCGGGCGAGCTCATTCAGGTTAGCTCCGATCATACCATGGTTTCACGCATGGTCGCCGATGGCTTAATCTCACAGGAAGAGGCCGAGCGGCACCCGGATCGGAACGTCTTGCTGCGCGCCTTGGGCGTGGATGAGCATGCTGAGCCCGACATTCTCAGCATCGATCGTGATCTTAGCGACGGTGACATGTTTTGCCTCTGCTCCGATGGCTTGAGCGGCTTGGTGGATGCCAGCACCATCGCCAGAGCGCTCGGTGAACAGAACACGACCGCAGCATGCAGGGTGCTTTTGGAAGCTGCGCTGGCAAACGGTGGGTACGACAACATCTCCGTCGGTGTGATCCGTGTCCAGTCGGAAGACCCACTGAGGTTGGGTCGACCCGTTAAGGATACAAGGCAATCCCAGTCCTTAGGAGGGGAAGAGGAATGAAGCTGGGCGACCGCATCGGTCCTTATGAGTTCACGAATCTCCTAGGAGAGGGCGCCTTCGGAAGAGTGTGGGCGGCTGTTGATGCGCGCCTGGGCAGAAAGGTTGCGATAAAGGCGCTTAGACCGGAAGTCTATGCCGATGCCGATACTGTTTCGCGCTTTCAAGCGGAAGCAAAAATTCTTGCAGGTCTCAATCATCCCAATATCACCACGCTCTTGGATATTTACGAGCATGACGGCACGGACGTGATGATTATGGAGTTTGTCCCTGGGCAAACTTTGGAGTCGATTCTGCAGCACCTGGGCAGTCTGTCCTTTGAAGAGGCGCTGTCTGTTATTGTTCAATCGGTGTCAGGGCTAGCCTATGCGCACGAACGTGGTCTCGTGCATCGGGATGTCAAGCCGGCCAATTTGATGATTTCGGAGGAGGGCTCTGTCAAGATCATGGATTTCGGCATTGCTCGAACCGCCGATAGCTCGCGGCGGACCAAGGTCGGGCAAGCGATTGGCACGCCGATTTATCTGTCGCCAGAGCAATGCCGAGGTGGGGAGGGGGATGAGCGTAGCGATCAGTATAGCTTGGCGATCGTCCTATTCGAAATTCTCACCGGGTACCCCCCATTTGAAGCCGAAAATGATTTTGACATCATGCGGGCGCACCTGGAATCGCCGCCACCCATGCTGAACACCATCGTTTCTGTGCCGAGAAACGTCGCCGATGCGGTCGCGCGGGCCATGGCGAAGAGCCCAGCCGACAGATTCGCTTCGGTCGAGGAATTCGGCCAGGCGATCCGCGCAGAAGAGATACGCCAGCAATCGACCGGCATTTTGCGAAGTCTGGTTTCAGCGCGCCCCGAGGACAGATCTCCAGCAGAGATAGCTCATCGCGGCACGAAGTCTGCGGGAGTGAATTCCATTTCGGCGCGCCCGCGCGCAAGAGCTGCTCGCGGTCCATGGCTGCCTGGCGGCGTATCGCCGATTCTGGCTGCTGCCGGCGCGATTGGGGTGATCGCCTTGATCGGGGCGTTCGGCTTCGGTTTGGGCTATATCCGTGATCATTGGGGCTTGGGTGCCGCGGCATCATCGGCCAATCTCCCCGCCCCGGCTGACACTGCCGATATTAGTGGCCCCGTCACCAATGTGATTTCCGGAAATGCGATCTCTGTCGAGGGAAGAACAGCCAATCTATTTGGCATCATCGATACGGCACAGTCTTTTGAAGATGTGATGGCGGCGCAAAAAAAGCTGAGCGGCGTATTGCCCGAAAAGGTGCTGTGTTACGCTCGACCAGAAGATTCCTATGAATGCTTTGGAGCAGATCCTCCTCATAAAAATCTCAGCGTTCTGGCGATGGAACTGGGTGTGGCTCGTGCCAGCCTGGGAGAAGCTGAACAGATCTTTCAACCAACCACTTCTAGAAAAGGACGGGAAGCACCATGAGTAAAAACGCTAAATATTCTACGCGGGCATGTGTTGCAGCATTGTTTGTGGTTTCAGCGAGTCTAACCTTGCAGGCGTGCGCGACCGATGGCTCCCTGGCGACTGGGTCTCCTGGCAATTGCAGCATCAATAACACAGCCGTTGGCGCGGTTGGTGGAGGGGCCATTGGTGCTGGGTTGGGATCGCTCCTAGCGGGAGAAGGGAATCGAGCCGAGGGGGCTATAATTGGTGGCCTAATTGGTGCTGCGGTTGGTGCCTTGGCGGGGAGCCAGGCTGATAAGCAGTGCGAGGAAATGGCGAAGCAGCAAGCGCTAGATGCAGCTGTGGAACAATTCGAAGCCGCTGAGCGTCAAGCGGCCGAAGAGGAGGCGAGGCTGGCAGCGGAAGCGGAAGCCGAAGCTGCGAGAGTGAAACTGGCCCAGGACAGTGCGGCAGCGCGTGCGAGCACGAAACCGCCTACCTCAGCGGGAGCAAAACCTGCCCAGCGAGCGGTTCCAACCGAAATTGCTAAAGCGAAAGCGCCACCCCCTCCGCGCCCAGCCCTCGTTTATGATTCTATCATGTGGACCGGCCAAAGCGCTTCGGGAAGCGTTACGCCCACAATGGTCATGCGGGATACGCAAGCCAACACAATATGCACCTTTCGCGATGAGGTGAAGGCCGCGCCACAAAACGCCGCGGCGGCGGCATCTCAACAAAGGAAATCGATCAAGAGCTGTCGGAATTCTGCCGGCAAATGGGTTGATGTGGCCGTGTAAACGTGTGGCGGGCAGAGATCAATCTGCCCGCCATGTCCACCAGGGGAATCGAATTAGCGCATTTTCAAAAAAATGCCTGCCCCGGGCTTGATCCGGGGTGTAGTCGCGGTTTTGTGCTCGAAAATGCGCCAATTCTTTGGTCGCGTCCGAATGCGGGCCGGACAATAGATCGGCTTCTTTCGCCGCCGCAACCCACTTGCCCAGCGTCGACGATCCAATCCCAAGCTCGTCGGCCACAACATGATTGGGCCGCCCGGTGCTCAAAACCAGGCGCACCGCCTCGGCCCTGAACTCAGGCGTGAACGGGCGGTGGCGCCCAGTGGCGGGTCTCTTTGCATCTTTCATAAAGCGATCTCCTCGCAAATTTCAGGAGGATCGCTCTCCACTTTTTCCGGGGAAGACCAGGGTCTGACAAGCCAACCAGGAGGTCGCGGGTGGCGGAGGAAAGCGTCATCCTGGTTTCGAGCGGAGCGCGTGGAGACCCGGATCCAGGCCAACGCACTCGAATCCCCATGGATCCTGGGTTCGACCTGCGGCCGCCCCAGGATGACTGAAACCCCACCGTCATCCGGTTGAGGGTTAGGGGCAATTTAAAAGGCCCGCCGATTTGTGCAGCCCCCACGATGGTGACGCTTCGAAACGAAACTTCGCAGCAAGAAACACCGGAAGAGCGTTTGCGGCCCTGCCAGCCTCGCATCGAACGGCCTCGCCTGCATGTTTCAAAACGCGAATGCACTGGCGAATGCCCTAGATCTCAAAAATTCTCAGAATATCCAATAAAATCAATGGATAATGGCGGAGAGGGAGGGATTCGAACCCTCGATGCCCTTGCGAGCACTCCGGTTTTCGAGACCGGCCTGTTCAGCCACTCCAGCACCTCTCCGCATGGGTATTGGCGCGTCAGGGCGCGCGATGTGGCCGTGAGAGGGTGCGCTTCTACACGAAGGCTTAAGCAGCCGCAACGTGCCTTTATCGGCAGCTTTCCGTTGCGCCCCCGACGCCCAGCGCCCAAGCGGCGCGCCCTAGCGCATTCAGGAAAGGTGGAGTTGCGGTTTTCCGTCCGAATGCGCTCTAACATTTTGAATTAGAGTATTTTTCTCAACAGAAAGCGGCTTCGACTTCTTTGAAAATACTCCAGGGTCATACACCACCCTGGTTTCAGGCAAATTTGGCTGGGGCGCCAGGATTCGAACCTGGGAATGGCGGTACCAAAAACCGCTGCCTTACCACTTGGCGACGCCCCAAGGTGGCGAAGCATGTGCTTCGCCGATGTGGAGGGAGCAGTGCATAACGGGCTGCGCCGCATCGCGCAAGAACGCAGTGCAATCGCTGCCAAGCGAAATCAGGTATCGAGGCTCCAGCGAACCTTGGCACCCACCCGCCTGGCCCTCGCCTTTGCGAGCGCGGCTTGCCAGCGGCGCGTGCATACGCGACACCTGCGTCTTCGCGCTGGAGCCATGAGGCCTGATCATGCAGTATCGCAAACTCGGCCGGACGGGCCTGGACGTCTCGCTCTGCTGCTTGGGCACCATGACGTGGGGCCAGCAAAATAGCGAGGCCGATGGCTTTGCCCAGCTGGAGCTGGCGTTGGCGCGCGGCGTCAATTTCATCGATACCGCAGAGCTCTACGCCATCCCGCCCAAGGCCGAAACGCAAGGGGCCACCGAAACCATCCTCGGCAATTGGCTGAAAGCCAGCGGCAAGCGCCACGATTTGGTGTTGGCCACCAAGATTTGCGGGCGCAGCCCCATGGCCTGGCACCGCGGCGGCGACACTGCCATGCTCGACAAGGGCTGGACCCGCCAGAGCGCCAAACAGATCGATTACGCCGTGGAACACAGTCTGCGCCGGCTGCAAACCGATTACATCGACCTCTACCAATTGCATTGGCCCGATCGCGGCTATGCGGCCTTCGGCTTCAGCACCTATACCGATTACGATCCCGAATGGATCGCCTTCGAAGACATCCTCGGCGCGCTGAGCCGCCATGTGGAGAAGGGCTCGATCCGGCATATCGGCGTCTCCAACGAGAGCCCGTGGGGCGTCATGCGCTTTTTGGCCGCGGCGCAGGCCCAAGGCGGCCCGCGCATCGCCTCCATTCAAAACGCCTATAATCTGGTCAATCGCAATTTTGAACTCGGCCTGGCCGAAATCAGCCTGCGCGAGGAGGTCGGCCTGCTCGCGTATTCGCCCTTGGCGCAAGGCTATCTCACCGGGAAATACCGCGACAATGCCTTGCCGGCCGGCTCACGCAAGGCCTTGTTCCAACGCTTGGGCCGCTATGAAGGGCCCGGCGCGCAAGATGCCATCAATGCTTATGTGGATTGCGCAGCAGGCTTTGGCCTGGCACCCGAAACGCTGGCGCTGAAGTTTTGCGCGACGCGGCCCTTCGTGACCTCCACGATTATCGGTGCCACCAGTATGGCGCAGCTGGAAACCGATTTGGCCGCCTTTGACGCGCCATGGACACCCGACATGGAAGAGGCGGTCAACGCCTTGCACGGCCGTTTTCGCAATCCTTGCCCCTAAGCTCCACCATGGCCCTACGCTTGTTCGCGGCCCTGCCGCTGCCGGATCCGATCGCCGCGCATATCACGCCGCTGCAAGCGGGCGTTATCGGGGCCAATTGGCGCCGGCGTGAGAGCCTGCACGTGACGCTGCGCTTTTTCGGGGAGCTGCGCGAGGATATCGCCCGCGATCTGGATGAGGCCTTGATAGAAGGCCTTGGCGCGGCTGCACCGTTTTCCATCCATTTGCAGGGCGCGGGCGCATTCGGGCGCGATGATCCCCACACCCTTTGGCTGGGCGTTGGCGAAAGCCCGGCTTTGCGCAAGCTGGCCGCGGATATCGAGCGCATCGCCCGGCGTATTGGCCTGCCCGCCGATACCCGCAAATTCAGCCCGCACGTGACCATCGCCTCGCTGCGGCGCAGCCCGATGGGCGGCGGCGAACTGGCGCAGGTGCATGCCTTCGAGGCGCGCTGCGCATTATTCGCCAGCCCCTCCTGGGAGATCAGCGGCTTTGGCCTTTTTTCCAGTTGGCTCCGGCGCGGGGAATCCAGCCTCTACCGGCTGGAAGCGGACTATCCCTTTGGTGGCCAAACGCCAGCTTAGCTGACGGGGCGCGGGCGCTCCGGCGCGGGCGGCGGCGGGGGCACGGAAATCGTGCTATAGCCGGCGGCACCCACTTGGCAGCAGCGCACTTTCATTTCCAGCACGCGCGTGGCGAAGCGGCATTGCTTGTCATCGATATCGCGCACCACGGTGGGCCCACCCGAGGAGGTGGTGTAGCGCGATTGCGTGCAGCTGGTCAGCACATAGCCGGCATCGCAGCTGCCGACTTGCGCCCGGCGCAGCGTGCGCGTGGTGCAGTTGAAGCCCTCGCTGGCCTTGGAGAGGGCCTGCTGGGCGGTTTGTTGGGCGAGGGCCGCGCTGGCGCTGGCGCCATTGGCGATCTGGCGGGTGGCTTCGATATCGGTGCGGTTGCGGGCAACGTCGCTGCGCGTGGAGAGCAGATCAGAATTGACCTTGCAGATATCAAAGCCCGCGCGGCTCGGATTCGCGCAATAGGCCGCAATGGTCTGATCACCGGAGCGGCTGGCACAGCCGGCCAAACCCAAAGCCAGCAAGGAGGCCGCAGCCGCCATTTTCAATACGCGCATAGTTATCACCTGTGTTAATACCCCATTAACCTTCGCCTTGGCTTAAAAGTGGCGCGCGGTCAACCCCGTTCATTCAGTTGGCGAACACACCAGATGAATGCGACTCTCGATAAGTGCTCAGGTCGTCAATCGCTTAGGCTTGGCCCGCGGCAGCCTAACGGCGCTCATCCCGCTTCGGCCATAACACTTGGCGATAAAACACCTTTGGATCACGATGGTTTGGCGTAATTGTGGGGTCACTAGCCCGCAACTGGCATTGCTTCGAACAACCAGGCTCAACAAACATGCGCATTTGAGCCAGTGCTGCGCGCCATAGGATGCCATCCGCGGCGTCGACATTCTGGCGCGCACGCCAACGCATTGCTAGACCGCTTTCGTCGAAAGCGATCTAATGCTCTGATTCAGCACATTTTCTGGAACAACACCGCAATTACACCTTTGCTGAAAATGAGCTGGGCAGCGCGCCCTTCAAAGCCTTCCAGGCGAGCTGGAAGGGTGCCTGGAGCAGCAGCCTGATATGCAGCCAGGAAATGCGGACATTATCGCGCAGCATCTGGAAGTTTGAGATATTCCCTTCAGGATACGCCACCTGCGTCGCCAAACTGATCACCCGCACCCCAAGCCAATGCAGGCGCACCGCGATCTCGATGTCGAAATCCATGCGCGCCCCGAGCCGCCTAGTCCCACGCAGCAAAATTCCAAGGGGGGCAAGCGGATAGACGCGCAAGCCGCACATGCTGTCGTGGATGTCGAACGAGCAGGTCTCCAGCCACACGCACACATGGGTAAGGTAGCGGCCATATCGGCGTGCTTTGGGCACGCTGTGATCATAGCGGGCCTGGCCGCAGATCAAGGCGCGGCTCTGGCTGCACGCTGTCGCCAAAAAGGCCGCCAAATCGGCAAGTTCGTGCTGGCCGTCGGCATCGATCTGCAAAGCGTGGGAATAGTTTTGCTGCAAAGCGTGGCGAAAGCCTGTCTGCATGGCCGCGCCCTTGCCGCCATTCTCCGCGCGCCGGATCACCTGGATGCCGGCCTGCGGCGCATGCAGCGCGCCAATAGCGCCGCGGTTGGGCTCCTGATTGCCATCGTCGACGATCAGCACGTCAAGGCCGTGTGCCTTCAGCGCCGCGCAAATCTGCGCCAGCCGCGTGACATGGTTATAGGTTGGGATAATGGCGCATACCCGCATGGCTCGGCGGTACTATCGCGCCAGCGCCCGTGCAAGACCCCCAAGGCGCGCGCGGCCATGTCGGTTTGGCTTGATCCTGCGGCCCAGATGGGGGTAAGCGATCACTCGCTGGAGACGTGGCCGAGTGGCTGAAGGCGGCGCCTTGCTAAGGCGTTATACTCGAACAGGGTATCCAGGGTTCGAATCCCTGCGTCTCCGCCAGCCGCCATTGATTTTATTGTATATTCTGAGAATTTGTAAGATCTAGTGCATTCGCGTTCTGAAACATGCGGGCGAGGCCCTTCGACGCAAGGCTGGCTGGGCCGCAAACGCTCTGCCGGTGTTTCTTGCTGTGAAGTCTCGTTTCAGAGCGTCACCATCGTGTTGGCTGCACAAATCGGCGGGCCTCTGAAATTCTACCCACCCCTCAAAAAGCGGGTGCCGATCGTGAGCATAGGCCCAGAGGAGCAGATCGGCGGCGCGCTCACATGCCGGATGCAAGCGCTAGACTGATTTCGTCTGGCGAGGTCTAGCAAGCGCGGGGGCGGCCACCTCTTGGTTGGCTTGTCAGACCCTGGCATCGATCGGCGGGGCGTTGCCAGCGAGATTGGCCCACGCGATCAAGCGCTGATCGGAGGTAACCAATCCCGCCCCCAAGCGCAGCGTCGTGGCGGCGATGAAGCGATCCGCTGGATCCTCGTGCAACGCCACCAACCCGCTTGCCATTCCCGCTTCGAGGCCATCGAGCGGCGCTTCAGCTGTCCGTCGTCAGATGCTTTGAGACATTTTTGGCCGCAGCGTTGAGAGGACTTGGCTCATCTGGGTTTGATCCTAAGCGGCGTGCAGTTGGTGCTGCAAGCG
This sequence comes from Hyphomonadaceae bacterium, assembly GCA_021731965.1. Lineage (GTDB taxonomy): Bacteria > Pseudomonadota > Alphaproteobacteria > Caulobacterales > Aquidulcibacteraceae. The sequence goes on from JAKFWI010000080.1 coordinate 13,619, forward strand.
GCGATTGGCGATGGTCATGCGTTTGATGCGTTGGCGTTCGGCCAAGATCGCGTCGCCGCGCCCGAAATAGACGTCGGCCGGCGTCAGGTTCTGCAGGCTTTCATGAGCGCGGGTGTAGTTGTAGTCGGCCACGAAGGCCTCGATGCGCTGCTCGAGTGCGCCCGGCAGATAGGCATTTTCCAGGAGGATGCGGTTCTTCATTGTCTGATGCCAGCGCTCGATCTTTCCCTGGGTTTGGGGGTGAAATGGCGCGCCGCGAATGTGCTTGATGTCGCGCTTGCCGAGCCATTTGGCCAGATCGCCGCTGACATAGGATGGTCCGTTGTCGG
>JAKFWI010000079.1 GCA_021731965.1 Hyphomonadaceae bacterium
GCGCCCTCCTTCAACTTTCCGCGCCAATCCAATTCGGGCACATCCGATTCGGTGCGGGCCGGCCAGCTTCGCGGCCTCAGCCCCGATCAGCTTTTGGTGCTGGTCAATGGGCGGCGCATCCACACTTCTTCCGTGGTCAACAGCGAAACCAAGATCGGGCGCGGCGTCGCGGCCGTGGATTTCAACACGCTGCCGCTCGGCGCGGTGAAGCGCGTGGAGGTCCTGCGGGACGGCGCGGGCGCGCAATACGGCTCGGATGCCATCGCCGGCGTCATCAATGTGGTGCTGGATGATCGGCCCAATGGCTTCGAGCTGACGGGCAGCTATGGCACGCAGATCACCCGCGTCGATCCGATCAACCAAACCCTCTCGGACGGGGAGCAGTACGTTTTCGAAGTCGAAGGCGGCGCGCCGATCTTTGAGCGCGGCTTCATCCGCTTCGGCGGCGAATATATCAATCGCAACGCGACCAATCGCGCGGGCTTTGATCAGATTCCCTTTTTCGTTGATCAAACCGCCTCCAATCTGGCCTTGCAGGGAGAGCGCAATTATTTCGAGGGCGATCCCGAAACCGAAAGTTATAATCTTTGGCTGAATTCGGAAGTGCCGATCGGCGCGGCCACGCTCTATGCCTTTGGCACATTCGGCCAGCGCCAAACCGAAGGCGGCCTGTTTTTCCGCTATCCTGATGCGTTCGATAATGTGCAGGCAGTTTATCCCAACGGCTATCTGCCGCGCACCACGGGCGATAACCTCGATTTCAACATTTCCAGCGGCGTGCAATTCCCCTTGGCCGGCTTTGCCGCCGATTTCGGGATCACCTATGGCAAGAACCGTTTTGAATATGGCGTTACCAATTCGCTGAACCCCTCCTTGGGGGTGCAAAGCCCGACGCAATTTCGCTCCGCCGCGTATGAAAACGGCCAGCTGAGCGTCAATTTCGACGTGACGCGCGATCTGGGCGCTTGGGGCCTGCTTGGCGAAGTCAGCATCGCCGGCGGCGCGGAATATCGCCGCGAGGGCTTCCAAACCACGGCCGGTGAGCCAGCCTCCTTCCAGGCCGGCCCGCTTGATCTTGCCATCGGCGCGCAAGGCGCGCCGGGCCTGACGCCGGAAGATACGCGCGATATCAGCCGCGACGTGTTCGGCTTTTACGGGGAAATCTCGGCCGATCCCACGCCCAAGCTGCAGCTCACCGCTTCGGGCCGCTATGAATGGTATTCCGATTTTGGCTCCACCGGGTCGGGCAAGGGCTCCATCCGCTATGAAATTCTGCCGCAATTGGCCATTCGCGGGGCCGTCGGCAACACCATCCGCGCCCCCAATCTGGCGCAGATCGGCTTTGCCGATCGCTCCACCAATTTCGGAGATAACCGGGCCTTGGTTTCGACGCGCACGGTGCCGGTCAGTGATCCCATCGCCATCGCCCTGGGCGCGCAGGATCTGCGCCAGGAACGGGCCTTCAGCGCCAGCGCCGGCTTTGTGTTCACACTCGCTGATCGCTTCACCGCCACTTTGGATGCCTTCCGGGTGCGAGTGAATGATCGCGTAACGCTCTCGGAGCGCCTGTTCGGCAGCGCCATCGAAACCGCCATCGCCACTTTGCCCGGGGGGGCCGGCACACAAAGCGTGCGGTTTTTCACCAATGCCGTGGATACCCGCACGTTTGGCGTCGATGCCGTGCTCACCTACAAGCAAGAATTGCTTGGCGGCAATTTGGGCCTTTCCGGGGCCTTCAATTATTCGCGCACGGATGTCACCGATTTTGCGGCATCAACGCCGCAGCTCACGGCCCTCGATCCCGCGCTGGCGCTGATCGGCGTGGAAGAACTCAACACCCTGCAAACCGCCGCGCCGCGCACCAAGCTGATCCTCTCTTCGACCTATGCCAACGGGCCGTGGGATGGATTGATCCGCGTGTCGCGCTTCGGCTCCGCGGAGCGGGTGTTCAATTTCGGCGGCGGCTTTGAGCCCTCCCAGCGCTATGGCGCGGAATGGGCCCTGGATGTGGAGGCCGCGCGCCGCTTCGGGGAGCATCTGCGCCTGTCCATTGGCGGCCAAAACCTGGCCGATAATTATCCCGATCTCTCCAGCGCGGATATCAACTTCTTCGGCAATCTGCCCTATGACATCCTCTCCCCCATCGGGATCAACGGGCGCTATGTCTATCTCAAGGCCAAGTTGACCTATTGAGGGGTGCATGGCCGCTCAGACCCTTGCTTCATTCCCCCGTGCGAAGCATCGGGGGCATCTAGGGATGATGCCACTGCTCCTTGCCATCGCAGCGCCAGGGGCATGACGCATAGCCGATAGCGTCCTTGAGATCCGACTCAAGCCAATCGGCGCAGCGCAGCGGCCAAAACTGGATTTGCGGTTTTGAAAGACATCACTCTCTAAATCTTTGATTTAGGTCCGGATCGCGTCCGGGTTGTTCGCGAAGCTGGAATTTATGCAACCACGTCGCGGCGGCTCAAGTCATATACCGCAAGCGGAAACGCTGCCACAGCGCAAGCAAGGCCCAGCAGTGCAAAATAATCAGGCCTGGCGGACGTCACCACCCCAAGCGGGAACGCCCAAGGCCAAAATGCGGTAAAGCTCGGTCTCGTCATCGCCATGGCCAGGGCCACCAGCGTTCCCGCCACACCAATACCAATTGACAGGGCAAAGCTTCGAAAGCGCAAAGCAAGCCAGGCTTGCAGGACCGCGATGAAGGCAGCTGCCAAACCTATATTGGTCATCACCGCACTGAAGGGTTCAAGAGGGGACTTGCCCAAAGGCTCAACTCCACGCAATAGCCCACCGACCAAACCGCCCGCCAAAGCCAATCCGAACCCCAAGATGCTCATGACCAGGATTGAGCCCACAACGATGGCGATTTTCGTCGAAAAAACGGCCCAGCGATGTATCGGCAAGGCGAACACATGCGTGAAGGCCCCGCTGCCATGCTCAATCTGCGCCAACAGTGCCGCCAGAACGGTCAATGTCATGGGCAACAGCATAAGTGCCCAAAGCGGGCTCACAAAGCTACCAAGGAGGTCCCCCCAAGTAGGAATAGTGTCGCCGGCAAGCACGCCCAAAGCCGCAAGCACAAAAAGCAGGAAGGGCGAAGCCAAAAGCATGAGGATCGCCAAAGACCCTTTCAACTTTAACAGCTCTGTGATCAGCATTCCGATCATAATGGCGCCCACTGGCTGCAGCTGCTCAAAGTATCGCGATAAAGTTTTTCGAGGGTGTTCAATTGCACGCTCACCGCCGAGACCTCAAGGCCGCCTTCCACAAGGGCGCGATTAATCGCTGCAATGCCACTTCGATCTTGTTCCACAAGCATATCAATTGTGTCAGCATTCGCGATCACATCCGCAACGCCCCGGGCCAAGACAATGTGTTTAGCCTGCTCAGGGTTGTTCACTTGAAAGACAATGCGCGTTTGGGCGCTCAAAAGGCTTCTTACCTCCCCCTGGAGTATCAAGCGCCCCTCATAAATCAAGCCAACGCTCGTCGCGACATGCTCGACTTCACTCAACAAATGGCTGGAAACAAATACCGTCACGCCAGTCTGGTGCGGCAGATCGCTTAGCAACGCACGCATGTCCTCGATGCCTTCGGGATCTAGGCCATTCGTCGGCTCATCAAGGATGAGAAGCTTCGGCTCTCCCAGCAAGGCCCGTGCGAGCGCAAGCCGCTGCCGCATGCCCATGGAATAGCCCGAAACCCTTTTCGCGCCGACCGGTGTGAGGCCCACGACCTCAAGCACTCGATCGGTTTCTGCCCGTTTCAGGCCGCGCAGCCTGCGGGTCAAATCGACATTCAGCCAACCCGAGGCATGATCATACAATGCAGGGGCCTCGATCGTGGCACCGATTTCTGAGAGCGTGGCGATCCGGTTGCTTTTAAGATCTCGACCAAAAATGGATATTCGGCCCTCATCGGGCGTCGTCAATCCAAGCAGCATGCGCATGGTGGTGGATTTGCCCGCACCATTGGGTCCAAGGAAGCCGAAAACGGATTGTTGCGGAACTTTGAGATCCAAACGATTCACCGCGACTTGCCGGCCGAACCGCTTAACCAGGCCTTGTGTTTCAATCGCAAGCGTGCCCAGCACTTTGGCCCCAATCCAATTGCCAGACTTGGCCAAAAAACACCTTGGCAAGCCTCAGTCGAGGTTCAGTCAACACGGAGAATGCGTAGGCGGTCAAGGGCAGTGGTGATGCGCCCTGGCTGAGCCTCGTCTTCAGGCTACTTTCAGCGCCGCCACAGCGCGGGCGCGGGCGGTGATCCCCGCCCAATCGCCCGCCGCGATCGCAGCATCAGGCGCGATCCAGGAGCCGCCAACGCAAATCACGTTGCCCAGCGCCAGATAATCTGGCGCGGTTTCGAGGCTAATGCCCCCCGTTGGGCAAAAGCGCAGATCCGGCAAAGGGCCCGCTAGGCTTTTGAGCAATGCGCGCCCGCCAGCGGCCTCGGCGGGAAACAGCTTCAAGAGGCGAAAGCCAAACTCACGCGCGGCCATGGCCTCGGAGGCGGTGGCCACACCCGGCAACAAGGGCGCGGGGCAATCGCGCGCGGCTTGGGCTAAAGCCGGCGTCAGCCCGGGGCTGACCAGGAAATGCGCGCCCGCCTCGGCCGCCGCGAAGGCATCGGCCACGCTCAAAATCGTCCCGGCCCCCAGGGCCATTTGCGGCACCTCCCCCGCCACGCGGCGGATGGCCTCCAAGGCCGCCGGCGTGCGCAAGGTGATCTCGATCGCGCCGATGCCGCCGGCCAACAGCGCGCGGGCCAACAGCGGTGCCGAAGCGGCATCGGCGATGGTCACCACCGGCATGACCGGTGAAAGCGCCAGCATCTGCTCCAGGATCATGGCTTTCCCCCTTCATGCGCCATCAAGGCCGCCGCGCAACCCACCATCGCCAGATCGGCGCGCAGCACGCAATAGCTGGGAATCGGCGTCACGAAATAGGAAAGGCGGCCTTTGTCCTCGAAGCGGGCCCGAAAACGGCTGGCCTTGAGAAATTCCAGCATGTTGGGCGCGATGCCCCCAGCGATGAACACGCCCGATTCCGCGCCATAAAGCAGCGCCAAATCCCCCGATACCGCGCCAAGAACCGCGCAGAACCGCTCCAGTGCCAACAGCGCGATGGAATCGCTGCCATCCAAAGCGCGCCGCGTCACCTCCTCGGGGCTCAGCTTGCGGGCGCTGCCGGCCTCTTGCGCGAAAAAAGCGTCCATATCCGCCAGGCCGGGCCCTGAAAGCAGGCGCTCCACCGAAACGCGGCCATATAGCGGGCGCAGATAGGCCAAGAGACGGTCCTCGATCTCATCGCCAGGCGCGAAGGCGCTATGGCCCCCTTCGCCCTGCACGGCATAATCGCCCACCAAGGCGCTGACACCAAAGCCCGTGCCCGGCCCGCATATCGCCCGCACCGGCTGCGCGCCTGCCGCGGCGGCATCGGGCCCGCCCAAGATTGCCAATTCTTCCCCCGCCAAAACCGGCAAGGCCATGGCATTGGCGGTGAAATCATTGACAAGGCGCACATGTGCAAAGCCAAAGGCCTTGGCAATCTCCTGCGCGGAAAACGCCCAGCCGGTATTGGTGAAGCGAATGGCCTGGCCGCGAACGGGGCCTGCCACGGCGAAGGCCGCGCTGGCCGGCAGATCTTGGCCAAGGCCTTGGGCGTATTGCTGCAAAGCCTGCGCCAGATTAGGAAAATCCGCGCAGCGCAGCGTCTTGATCTGCGCCAGGCTAACGCGCCCGCTTTCTAGCCTCGCCGAGGCAAAGCGGGCATTGGTGCCGCCGATATCGCCAACAACGGCCTCGATCATGGCGCGCCCCTAGAATTGAAAGATGCTGGCACCGGCTTCGGCCCCGCTCACCAACTGGCGCATGGGCGCGAACAATTCGCGGCCCAAGCCTGCACCGGGCTGGCTATGGCGCACCGCATCGCGGCTGGCAAATTCGGCGGGATCGACCTCCGCTTGCAAAATGCCGCGCTCGGCATCCAAGAGGATGATATCGCCGTCGCGCACGCGCGCCAGAGGGCCCGCGCCATCCGCCTCCGGCGTGACGTGCAGGGCCGCCGGCGTCTTTCCCGATGCCCCTGACATCCGCCCATCTGTGACCAAAGCCACCTTGAAGCCGCGATCCTGCAACAAGGCCAGTTGCGGCGAGAGCTTATGCAATTCGGGCATGCCATTGGCCCGCGGCCCCTGAAAGCGGAGCACCGCCACATGATCGCGCTCCAGCTTGCCGGCATTGAAGGCGGCGATGAAATCTTCCTGATCATGGAAAACCAGGGCCGGGGCGCGCACCACGCGGTGCTGGGCGGCCACGGCTGAGGTTTTGATCACGGCGCGGCCCAGATTGCCCTTCAGCAGGCGGATGCCGCCATCGGCCGCGAAGGGATCGGCCGCGCCGCGCAGCACATCGCGATCCAGGCTGGCGGCGGGGGCATCGCGCCAGGCCAGCGCCTCTCCATCCAGGAAGGGCTCACGCGTGTAGGCATGGAGGCCCTCCCCTGCCACGGTCAGCACATCGCCATGCATCAGGCCGCCGTCCAGCAATTCCCGCAGCAAAAAGCCCATGCCGCCGGCGGCATGGAAATGATTCACATCCGCCGATCCATTGGGATAGATCCGGCACAGCAACGGCGTAATGGCGGACAGCTCGGCAAAATCCGTCCAATCGATCAAAATCCCGGCCGCGCGCGCCATCGCCACGAGATGCAGCGTGTGATTGGTCGAGCCGCCGGTGGCCAATAGGCCCACCAATCCATTGACGATGGCGCGGGCATCGATCATCGCGCCCATTCCGGGCCCGCCTTCTCTGGCCAGGGCCACGGCGGTGTGCGCCGCCGCGCGCGTCAAGGCGTCGCGCAGAGGCGTGCCGGGATTGACGAAGGCCGCCCCCGGCAGATGCAGGCCCATGGCCTCCATCAGCATTTGATTGGAATTGGCCGTGCCGTAAAAGGTGCAAGTGCCGGCCGAATGATAGGATTGGCTCTCGGCGGCCAGCAAGGCATCACGGCCCACTTTGCCTTCGGCATAGAGCGCGCGGATGGCCGCCTTCTCCTTGTTGGGCAGGCCCGAAGGCATGGGCCCGGCCGGCGCAAAAACGATCGGCAAATGCCCAAAACTGAGGGCACCGATGAACAGACCAGGCACGATCTTGTCGCACACGCCCAGCATGATCGCACCGTCAAACGCGTCGTGTGAGAGCGAGACTGCGGTGGCCATGGCGATCACATCGCGCGAAAACAGCGAAAGTTCCATCCCCGGCTGGCCCTGGGTGACGCCGTCGCACATGGCCGGAACGCCGCCAGCCACTTGCGCCGCGGCCCGAACCTCACGCGCGGCTGCCTTGATCAGATCGGGATAACTGGCAAAGGGCTGGTGCGCCGAAAGCATATCATTATAGGCCGTGACTATGCCCAGATTGACCGGTCCGGCGCTGCTTTGCTTGACCTTGTCGGCACTGGGGGATGCGGCATAGACATGCGCGAGATTGGAACAGGACATGCGCGCGCGCGCCGGGCCCCGCCCCTTCCAGGCCGCGATCTTCTCCAGATAAGCGGCACGCGCGTCCTGGCTCCGCACTAGGATGCGGGCGGTGATCTCAACAAGTTTCGGATGCATGCTGGCTCCTTTGCGGGCGCGTGCGGAATTTCATTCTTGCCAGGAATGCTGATGGCGTTCCACCAAGCCGGCGGCCCCCTGCGGGCCCCAGGTGCCGGCGGGATAAGGCTTTGGCTCGATGCGCAAGGCCTCCCAGCCCGCCACCAGGCCATCGATCCAGCCCCAAGCCGCTTCGATTTCATCGCGACGCACGAACAACGTGGAGCGCCCCTCCATGGCATCGAGCAGCAAGCGCTCATAGGCGATGCGCCGGCGCCGATCCGCCCCGCCATAGGCCGCATCGAAAGACAGGTTCAACGGCAATTGCTTGAGCGCCAAGCCATCCCTGGCCAGGCCATGCGTGCTGTTCATCAATTGCAGCGAAATGCATTCATCGGGCTGAAGATCGATGATCAGGGAATTGGGAATGATCTGCGATCTGGGGAAGATCTAATGCGGCACTTGGCGAAACTGGATGAACACCTGGGTGCGCCGCTCGGCCAGGCGCTTGCCGGTGCGCAGATAAAACGGCACGCCGGCCCAGCGCCAGTTATCGATATGCGCCCTGATGGCCACGAAGGTTTCGGCGCGCGCGGCAAAGCCCTCCATCTCATCGGGATAGCCCTTGACGGCCGCGCCCCCCACGGCCCCTGCGCGGTATTGCCCGCGCACCGTATCTTGAGCGACCGAATCCAGCGTGAACGGGCGCAAGCAGCGCAGCACCTTGACCTTCTCGTTGCGCACCGCTTCGGGATCGAGGCTGGCCGGTGGCTCCATGGCGATGAGGCAAACCAGCTGCAGCAAATGGTTTTGCACCATATCCCGCAGGGCGCCGTAATCATCGTAATAGGAGGCGCGCCCCTCCAGGCCCACCGTTTCGGCGATGGTGATCTGCACATGCTCGATCGAGTTGGCGTTCCACAGCGGCTCGAACAGGGTGTTGGCAAAGCGCAAGGCCAGCAGATTCTGCACCGTTTCTTTGCCGAGATAGTGATCGATCCTCAGGATATGATCCTCGTGAAAAGCCTTGCCCACGGCCTCATTGATGGCCCGAGAGCTGATCAGATCGCGCCCAATCGGCTTTTCCAGCACGATGCGCGCTTTGCCATGCGCGAGGCCGGCCCCCGCCAAATGCCCCGCGATCGCGCCGTAAAGGCTGGGTGAGGTGGACAAGAAATAGGTGGTTTCGGTTTCGCGGCCGATCTCTTGCGCCAGTGCATCAAAATCCGCCTGGTTTTGCGAATCGATCTTGGCAAAGCCCAGCCTGGCAGCAAAGCGCGCAAACAGCGGGGCATCGAAATGCGCCCCGGCCCGCGCCCGGATGGCCTGGCAGACCATGTCCTCGAAGGCCGGGGCCGCCATGGCGCTGCGCCCGCTGCCGATAATGCGCAGCCCCGGTGCCAGCAGGCCTTCCGCCTCCAGGAAATACAGCGCCGGAAACAGCATGCGGCGGGCCAAATCCCCCGTGCCGCCAAAAATCACCAGCGCCCGCTTCGTCATGCGTTTCCCTTTGCTGCCCTTCCGGATTTGGCACCGATCCGGGCCATCGTCCACGCCCTTTTGACGCCGCCGGCCCGGTTGCGCTGCTTCACGTTATTGGCCCTGCCCGCAGCAGCACCAGCGCAGGGCTGTGATTCCCTAATCCGAAAACCGCTTCACTTCCTGTGTAACGCGGCTTATATGGCGTTCGCTGCTGTATCACTGCGCTTAAGCGATGTAGTTTTACAACACATGATAGGAATAATCCAGAGCCGCGCGTGCGGAGGCGTCGAAACGCGGCGGCGGGCGACGCAAAATTTACCCCATTCCCCAGCCTGGTTGTGCATTTGGCGGCAAAGCGCTGCTTTTGCAGGCGTGCTCTGGTCTAAGCGGCCACCATAAGCGCTCAACACCGCATTTTGCGCACCGCTGCCGCGTAAAATCGGCGAATAGGGTAGCGAAACTACTCGCGCTTTGTTAGGTAGCAGATCGTCTCCCTCGAAAAGGCCTTGGGCGCCAAACCGATGATCATCGCCCGGATCAAGTCTCTTTTGCCGGAATTGCGCCCCTCAGAGCGCAAAGTGGCAGAGTATGTGCTGGCGCAGCCTAACCTAACCACAGGGGCATCGATCAAGATGATCGCCGCGGCCGCCGGCGCATCCGAGCCCACAGTGATTCGCTTTTGCCGGGCCATTGGCTGCGTAGGCGTGCAGGATCTGAAGCGGCAAATCGCGCGCGATTTGGGGCGGCTGACGCCAGAGCACCATCCCGCCTTCGCGCCGGGCGATCCCTTTCAAATGCTGGCGGCGGCTTTGTGCGATCAGGCGTTCAGCTCGGTCTTTGCCCTGCGCCACACCTTGGCAACGCCCTTGCTCGGCCATGCCGCGCGCAGGCTGGCGGCTTCTAGCCGTATCTGGATCTGGGGGTTTGGCGGCGCTGCCTCCATCGCGGCCGCCGGGGCGGAGGCTTTTACGCGCGATGATTTGCCGGCCCGCGCCAGCAGCGACCCCTATGTGCAGATGGACGAAGCGAGCGCGGCCACATTTGCCACCACCGCCTTACTGATCAGCCTGGAAGGCGCACGCACGGGGCAAAGCGAGGCCTTGCTGGCCCCAGCGCGGCTGGTCAAGGCCGCGGGCGGCACGATCCTGGTGCTGGCACCCAGCCAAAACCCCCTCACCGCTTTGGCCCACATCGCTTTGGCGCTGCCGGCGGCCGATGCGCTGGCCCCGCTTGGCAGCCCGGCCCCGCGCTTTGCAGCGCAGCTTTTGCTCGATGCTTTGCGCCTGGGCGCGGGCATGGCACGCGCACAGCTTTCGCCGCGCCCGGCGGCTGCGGCCGGGGCCTGAGGCAGCATGGAAGCGCTCTCGCCCGATTTCCCGCAGTTGACGGCCGATGGTGAGCGCCTCGCCGCGGCCACGCACGCTGACCCCTTCTCCGTCTTGGGCATGCACGCTGAGCCTAACGAGCAGGGCCTGAGCGTGCGGGTGTTTCACCCTGCCGCCCTGGCCGTTCGGGTGCTGTTGGGGCAGCAAATCGTGCCGCTGCGCCCGCTGAGGGCGGGCTTTTTTGCAGGGCTCGTGGCCCCCAACGGCCCGCGCATTCCTTATCGGCTGCAGATCGAGACGGCGCAGGCCGTGCTGGAATGCGAAGACCCCTATCGCTTTGGGCTGGTGATCAGCACCGAAGATGCCATCAGCCTCAAGGCCGGCCGCTGCTGGCACGCGCACCGGGTGCTGGGCGCACATGCCAAAACGCTGGACGGCGTGCCTGGCGTCAGCTTTGCGGTTTGGGCCCCGACGGCCAAACGCGTCAGCGTGGTGGGTGCGTGGACGGGCTGGGAGGCAAGCTCGCGGCCCATGCGTTTTCGTCACGAAATCGGCGTCTGGGAATTGTTCGAGCCTGCCTTGCCCCCCGGCACGGCTTTTGCCTTTGATCTTCTCAGCGCGGATGGGCGCTGCTTGCGCAAGCGCGATCCCTACGCCCGCGCGCTCAGCAGCGCTGCACCAGCCGCGGCCCTGGCCGCAATCCCCAGCAAGGACGCCTGGACCGACGGCGATTGGCTGGCCCAGCGGCGCGCGCGCGAAGCGGAGCGCAAATTCACCGCCATCCATTGCGTGTCCAGCGCAGCCTTGGGCCCGCACAGGGACGCAGAAAAAGCGCTGGTCGATCTCATCCAAAGCCAAGGCGGCACGCATCTTTGCCTCATGCAAGCCTGGAGCCCACAGCCCGATGCCGCGCCGGCGGCCTCCCCCCGAAGCTGGCTGGCCCCCGCGCAGGGCTGGGGCGGGGCGCAGGGGGTGCAGCGCCTGATCGATTACGCGCATGCGCGCGGGCTTGGCGTTTTGATCGACTGGCCGATCGATGCCTTTTGCTCCGAGCCGGAGGGCTTGGCCCGTTTTGATGGCAGCGCGCTTTATGAGCACGCCAATGCCGCGCGTGCGGCGGCAGCGGATGGCAATCCGCGGCGCTTCAATTATGTGCGCTATGAAACCACCAATTTCCTTTTGAGCGCAGCTTTGTTCTGGCTGCAGGATCTGCACGTGGATGGGCTAAGCCTACGCGGCGTCAGCGAGGCCTTGCGGTTTCGCGGCGGCGAGGGTCATCGCGCCGTTGTCGATGTTGCCGGCGTGGATTTCCTGCGCCGCTTGACCGAGCTGGTGGCCGCGCATGCGCCAGGGGCCATGGTGTTGAGTGATGATGACGGCTGCTGGCCGGGCGTCACCGCTCCCACCTGGGCGGGCGGCCTTGGCTGCACCAGCACCACCAATGGGAGTTGGGCCGGCTGGCTTGGCGATAGCGCGGCGCGCACCTTGGCAATGCTGGCTTTATCCAAGCCATCGGACTGCTTGGCGCTGGATGCCTGGCAGGGCCCGCACGCGGATGCCTTGCCCACCAGCGAGATGCGCCTGGCCGCCTTGGTGATGGGCATGTTGCCGGGCTGGAAACTGTGGCCCGATTTGCCACCTTCCAGCGGCAATGACACGGCGGATCTGCGCGCCCTGGTGAGCGCGCTAAATCAGGCGCAGCCGCAGGGCAGCCTGGATTTGCTGGCTTATCCCAATGCCCACCAGGATTTGCTGGCCTTCGCGCGGGACCAAGCCTGGCTGTGCGCGGCGAATTTCTCGGAAAACGAGAGCAAAAGCCTCTGCCCTGCCCCCGGCGCGGGCCAATACCAGATCATCGCGCGCAGCCGATATGCCAAAAAAGATGCGCGGATGCAGATCAGCGCGCAAGCGGCACCGGATACGCCCAGCGGCTGGATGCTGATGCTCGATCTGCCACCGCGCAGCGCACTCGCGGCCCAGCGGATCGGATGGCCGCAATGACCCCGCCAAAAAGCCATGGAGCGAAAGCGCAATTGGGCCGGGTCAGCGGGGTGCTATGCCATGTCAGCTCTTTGCCCAATGCCGAAGGCATCGGCACGCTGGGGCAGGAAGCCTTCGATTTCATCGATCAGCTGGCGCGAACAGGCCAGCGCGTCTGGCAGATTTTGCCCCTCAACCCCACGCAAGAGGATGGCAGCCCCTATGCGGCGCTGTCATCTTTCGCGGGTGCCGAGCATGTCATTTCCCTGCAAACGCTGGCGGAGCAAGGCCTGCTGAGCGAAGCGGACCTCGCGCCGCTCTGGGCGCTCGATGCCCGCGCGATCGATTTCTCGCTGGCTTTGCCGCAGCGTCGCCGGCTCGTGGCGCTGGCGGCCAGCCGCTTCGTGGCGCAAGCCGATGGCGCGGCTCTGGCGCTGTTCGCGGCTTTCCGCGCCAAAGCAGGGCCGATCTGGCTGGAAGATTATGCGCTATTTCGCGCGCTGCTGGAGGCGCACCACTGGGCCGATTGGAGCGAATGGCCAACCCCGCTGCGCGTCCGCGAGCCGTCGGCGCTGGCGCAGGCGCGTTTGACCTTGAAGGAGCGCATCGACACCCTGTGCATCGAGCAATTTTTCTTTGATCAGCAATGGCAAAAGCTGCGGGCCCATGCCCTCCTGCGCGGCGTGGTCATTTTTGGCGACATGCCCATTTATGTGGCCCAAACCAGCGCGGATGTCTGGTGCGCGCCGCATCTGTTTCACCTCGACGCGCAGGGCGAACCGATCACGGTGGCGGGCTGCCCGCCCGATATGATGGCCGCGGCCGGTCAACGCTGGGGCAATCCCACCTATGATTGGGCCGCCATGCAAAGCGATGGCTTTGCTTGGTGGGTGGCGCGCATGCACCACATGCTGGAGGCTTATGATCTGGTGCGGATCGATCATTTCCGCGCCTTTGCTTCCTATTGGCAAATCCCGGCGCAGGATTCGGATGCGCGCGGCGGTGTCTGGGTGCCGGCCCCCGGTCAAAGCGTATTTCAGGCGCTGCAAGAAGCCTTTGGGGAGCTGCCGGTGGTGGCCGAGGATCTCGGCTTCATCACGCCCGATGTTTATGCGCTGCGCGATTCCTTCAATTTCCCAGGCATGCATATCATTCAATATGATCTGGAAGAGGAGCCGCTGGCACCCATGCTGCTGCCCCAAGCCTACCGGGCGCATTCAGTCAGCTATTTCGGCAATCACGATAACGCTACCGCTTTGGGCTGGCTCGAGGATCAGACCGCCAAGCTATCCACCGAGGAACAAAGCGGGCGCCCGCTGCTGCGCGCGGCGCTAAATGCATCAGAGCCCCACTGGGTGCTCAATGCGCTGGCGCTCGAGTCCGGTTCCGATCTCGCTATTTTGCAATTGCAAGATATCATCGGCCTCGGTGCCAGCGGGCGCATGAATGTGCCGGGCACGGCCAGTGGCAATTGGCGCTGGCGATTCGCGGAAGGTGACGTGAGCGACGCGATGTGGACCCGCTTGGCGCGCCTCACGGTATCGAGC
>JAKFWI010000005.1 GCA_021731965.1 Hyphomonadaceae bacterium
TTTTGTCCTGAGTGCGTCGCCGGTCTTGCCCGATGCCCCGCATCGCGCTTTGCCCGGCTCCTGCTCAGGAAAGGCAAAAAATTCTTGCCGTCGCGGCCGTGCCGGAGTTCTTCAGCAGCCTGTTAAGGCATTTTCAGCAAAACTTCCGTCGCGGTTTTGAATCCGATAATGCGCCAATCAAACCGCGACCGGGTTCAGCGCCGCGCGGCCACGCCCGTGGCAGGGAAATCGGTGAACACCCCGTCCACCCCCAAATCCAATGCCTGGCGAATTTCGAGAGCGAGCGCGCCACTTTTGGCCTCAAAATCTGACGCGCCGCTATCGCCGCGGCGCAATTCCAGCGGCAAGAAGGTGTTCTCCGCCCGGTAGGTCCAGGCGTGCACATCGAGGCCGATGGCGTGGGCGCGCGCCACCAAATCACTGGGTGCCAGGCTGGCACCCGCGCCATCACGTGGCACAATCAGGGTTTTCTGCACGCCAATGCCGGCAGCGTATTTGGCGACAGCCGCCAATCCCTCCTGAGACAGCATGGCTTCCGGCGTCAGCTTCGGCTCATCGAAAGGCCCTGCATCGGCTGCGATCAGCTGGATCAACGGCAAGCGCGTGCGCTTGGCCAAACGGCGCAGATTGCCCACCTCAAAGCTTTGGATAAACACCCGTTCTTTGGCATGCGCCATGCCCGCTCTGGCCAAGGCCGCCAATAGCGGCTTTTGCATATTCATGCCGAGCGAGGCAAAATAGCTGGGATGCTTAGTTTCCGGATAAACGCCGACGCCGCTGGCTTGGACCAAAGCCAACACCTCGGCAAAGGTGGGGATGGCTTGTTGGCCGTTATAGGCGGTATTGGCTGGGCGTAGAGCCGGCAGCCGCTCAATCGCCCGCAGGGTCTTCAGTTCTTTCAAGGTAAAATCTTCGGTAAACCAGCCCGTTTCGCTCTGCCCATCGACGATTTTGGTGCGCCGGCGCGCGGCAAATTCGGGATGGGTTGCCACATCGGTGGTCTCGGAGATTTCGTTCTCGTGGCGCGCCACCAGCACGCCGTCACGCGTGAGCACCAGATCTGGCTCGATGAAATCTGCTCCCTGCTCGATCGCCAGCTTATAGGCGGCGAGCGTATGCTCGGGCCGCTCTCCGCTCGCGCCGCGATGGGCGATGATCAAGGGCTGGGTGTTGGCCCGCGGCCGCAGGCCATCGGAGGAGGCGCATCCAGACAGCAAAGCCGCCAACGCACCGATCACCACGCGCAGGCTCCGCTTCATGCTTGATCTCCCCGGTATGCTGGCGTGTCTTTTCACCCTTTGGGTGGGTAAGCAAGCCAGCGCCCGTCTGCTGCAAATAGCTCATGGCCGTGCGCGTCGGCGCGGACATAGCTTGGCGTCAGGGGGGCCTTCATGGCGCCGTCTGGAACGTCGAGCACGTAGGTGGGCTGACACAGCCCCGATGCCGCCGCGTGCAGCCCGCGCATCAGCGCCTGCCCCTCGCCGATGGATAGCCGAAAGCGTGCGGTGCCGGGGGCCAAATCGGGATGATGCAGATAATAGGGTTTTACCCGCGCTTCGACGAAGGCCCGCATCAGGGCCTCCAGCGTGCCGGCATCGGCATTGACCCCGCGCAGCAACACCGTCTGGCTTACCACCGGAATGCCGCCATCGACCAGCCGGCCAATGGCCACTTTGGCCTGCGCGGTCAGCTCGCGCGGGTGATTGGCGTGGATTGCCACCCAGGTACTAACCCCCGCATCGCGCAAGGCCGAGACGAAGGCCGGTGTGACGCGATCGGGATCGACCACCGGCACACGCGTGTGCCAGCGCAGCACCTTAACATGGGGGATGGCTGCCAAGGCGCGGGTGACTTCCCCGATCCGCGCGGCGCTTAGCACGAAGGGATCGCCGCCTGAAAGGATGACCTCCCAGATGGTTTCGTCCGCCGCGATATAGTGCAGCGCCTTGGCAAAGCGATCGCCCCGCAAAGGCGCATCCGCGCCGGGGCCAATGCTCTCGCGGCGAAAGCAGAAGCGGCAATAGACCGGGCAGGCAGAAACCAGCTTCAGCAAAACCCGATCGCGGTAGCGGTGAATAAGGCCGGGGGCAGCAGCAAAGGCGCCATCGCCAATGGGATCGAGGCGCTCCTCGGGCGAGATCTCGCCATCTTCCCGATGGGGCAGAAACTGCGCGGCGATCGGATCAGCAGCATCCTCGGCGTGGATCAGCCCGGCCATCAGCGGCGTAATCGCCACCGCATAGCGCGCGGCCACGCGCGCCAACTCATCCTGCCCGTCTTGGTCCATGCCCCTGGTATTGCCGCCGCAGCGAGAAGTTTCAACGCCTTATGCTTGGGTGGGCGCAGCTTTCTCAGGCAAGCGCAGCGTAAAGACCGAGCCCTTGCCCAGCTCGCTGACCACGCTGACATCACCCCCCAATTGCTTTGCCAGTTGGCGCGTCAAGGCCAAGCCCAGGCCCGCCCCGCCATACCGCCTAGTCAAGGAGCTATCTCCCTGCGCAAAGGGCTCGAACACCAAATCCAGCATGTCCGGCGCGATGCCAATCCCGGTGTCGCGCACCTTGAACACCAGAAACGCTCCCGGCGGCGCGAGCTCTCGCTCGATGATCAATTCAACAGAGCCTTCTTGGGTAAACTTCACGGCATTGCTGAGCAGATTGTGCAGGCATTGCTGCAGCTTGCCCTCGTGCGAAAGCGTTCGCTGGATACCAGTGGCGATGGTCAATTTCATCGCCACACGATTGCGGGCGGCGGCCGTCCCCACCAGCAGCAAGACATCGCGCGCCATCGACGGCACATCCACCGGGGAAAACACCAGCTTTTCCAACGCGTCATCCCCGGAAAGATCCAGGATTTGCGATACCATGGCCAGCAAATTCTTGCCCGAGGCCTGGATCCTGGCGCAATCGGACGCCAAACCCTTCTCCTCCATCGCGGATAATTCTTCGGTGATCATCTCCGAATAGCCGATGATAGCGTTCAAGGGCGTGCGCAATTCATGACTCATATTGGTGATGAATTGGGATTTGACCCGCTCCGCCAGCTCCGCTTGCCGGCGCGAATGCACCTCCCGCTGGTGAAGAATGCGTCCACGATAGACCACCAAAGCCAGGGCACCAGTTACGAAGGCAATGATGGCCCCGTGCTCTACTGCCGCGCCGATCAGAATTTTCGGGCCAGATAAGTACTGAACATACGCGCGGGTAATGGAATCTGCACTCGAGGCGTTGATCACCCCAATAACCAAGGTGCCCCAGCCAGCCAGCACAGCACCGCCCGTGATCAAGATTTGCCTAAAATCAAAGCGGAGCAATTGCACGGTCAACAGCACGAAACTGAATGACAAAGCCGGCGTTTTAAGCAGCAATTCCGGCGCGTGCTGGTATCTCGCCTGGAAAGACCAAATCAATTGATAAAACAGAAAGACTTCGATCACGGTGGCCAGCCCCGCCTCGAACGGCGTGAGGGCCCTGCGACGCACCACCACCGCACGAACCAGCGTCATCAGCCCGAAGGCCGCAACGAACAGCCACACCCCATCCCAGCCCATGGTCACGAGATCGTTCGGGTGGGGCGAAAGGCCATAGAGAATGGCGATCACGGCGCAGACGATGGCGTGCGCCACGAGAATCGCGCGGTCGCCCCAGACGGAATCGTCCCCGAACGCCAAGTCCAGGCCGCGGCGCAAGGGCTGAGCAGAGAACATCGCATCTCCAAAAACGCCCCGGAAGCCAAAGCCCCAAGGCAGCATCCGATCAGGCGAACGCGCTTAAGACCTAGAATATGATCCGATCGTTTGGAATCACATCGATCAGAGAATCATACTCTATTTCAACATGTTAGAGCATCGAACCCCGATCAAACTGAATCCGTTTGATCACACGATGCTCTGGAGCGCATTCTGGAAAAAAGGAGTCCGGTTTTGTGTCTAAATGCGCTCTAAGTTATTGAATCAGCGCATTTTCAGTAAAAATTCCGTTGGGGTTATGTGTCCGAAAATGCGCCAGATTAACGTTTTAGACCGCTTGTCGACCAGACACCGAACTTCGCCCTCTCCAGCCCAGCCGATCAGAATCACCTCTGATCATTGCGAACCATAACGCCCTTTTGTTAAAATCTGCTGCGCGCCGGCACAAAAAACGCATGCCTGAATGCGATCAAACGCGCGCCGCCTGCCCCATCCGCACCAGCAATTCCTCAAACTCGCGCCAGAATTTGGCACGCACGCCATCCACTTCCATCAGGATTTCGTGTTTGGAGCCCTCCGCCAGGACGTGCACCGCATTTGGCAAGGATTTGACCACCAGATCATGGCTGTCGTTATCCACAAGCGTCTCCTCGCCAGCGCTCATCACATGCACGGGGATGCGCACATGGGCGAGGGAGCCGGGGTGCACGAAGGCCTCGATGGCCTCCGCGGCGGCATCGACCCACCCCAACGTCACGCCCGCCAGCGCCACCCGCATGTCGGCCTCCACCAGAGCCTGAGACAGAGCATGGCGGGTTTTATCATGGGTGAGCGGGTTGCGCTTGAAGCGCTCGCGCCGCCAGACCTTGGCCACGCCGGGCGCGAACCAGCCGCCCAGCCCCATGGATTTCACAAAGCGCGCAAATTTTCTGGCCGTCGGCGTAAGATTGGCGATGCCCCACATCGGCGCGCTGAAGATTGCGCCATCAACCTCCAGGCGCCGCGTCTGCAACGCCCGCAAAGCGATGCACCCGCCCATGGAGTGCGCCAGCAAGACATGCGGCCGCGGCAAGCGATCACCGATGGATTTGACGATCATCGCCAAATCATTGACCGGATCATCCATGCTTTCCAAATGCCCCTTTTGGGGATTGGCCAATAAGCGATCGGAAAGGCCCTGGCCGCGCCAATCGAGCGTGAAAACGCAAAAGCCGCGCTGCTGCAGCTCACGCAGGACCTCAAAATACTTTTCAATGAATTCCGTGCGCCCATTGCACACAATGACGGAACCGCGGGGCGGCGTGGTCATTGAAGGGGCGAAAAGGGCGCGCAGCTTTATGCCGCCGCGCCCCTCGAACCATTCCTCGCTGGCACCATCCGGTTCCGAATTGCCAGGAACGCGGATGAACGCCATGGTCGGCTCAACCGCGCAGCTTGGCCAAAATCGGCTGCAGCTTCATGGCGATCGACATGTCGCCGAGCACTTTCAGCTTGCCTTGCATAAAGGCCATGGTCGGATCGAGCTTGCCTTGCGACATATTGAGGAAATCGTCCCACGCCAATTGCAGCGTGCAATCAGCGGCATTGTCATCGTTCGAGACCGTGTTGGGGCTTGAGACGCCATCGATAAAGATGCGCCCCATGGTGCCGAAATCAAATTTCAGCGTCTTGCCCAGGCCCGAATTGTCGCCAACAGCGCCGGCCATTGCCTTCGTGACTTCCTGCAGATCCATGTCCCTACCTCCATGAGATGATAGCTGGCCACATCGCACGCCAACCAATTGCGCGCAAGCGGTGCAGTTAGGGCGCGCGCACCTGTTTGCGAAACTTCAGCGTCATCCGATCACTCTCACCGATCATGCGGTAAGGGGCGTGGTCAAAATTGGGATTGGCGGGCTGGCCCAAAGGGGCACTGGCCAGCACAGGCGGCAGGGTCCAGACCCCGAAGGGATGGTCCTTGGTGTCCTTCGGGTTGGCATTGATTTCGCTGGCCTCCTCGAACACAAAGCCCGCCTCTGCGGCCAACGCCTTGACATAGGCCTCCTGCACATAGCCATCGCCGGCTTTAGGATCTTGCAGGCCGGTCGCACGCGCGCGGTGTTCCTCAATCCCCAAGACGCCGCCGGGCTTCAATGCAGCGTAAAAGCCCTTGAACGCCTCCTCGGCGTAGGATTGCGCCATCAGGGTGTGCACATTGCGCATGACCAGCACCAGATCGGCCGAGCCGGGCGGCGCGATGGGCCCGGCTCCTGGGCCGATGGCGGTGATGTTCACCACACCAAACACTTCCGGGCGTGCGCTAAGCCGCGCCACATAGGCTGAGCGGGTGGCGATGGCCTCTGCGCCGTCCGTGTCAAGGAAGGTGGCGGCATAGAGGGTGCCGCCATTGCGCGCCAGATAGGGGGCCAGGATCACCGAATACCAACCCCTCCCCGGAAACACCTCAACGACGGTCATGCCCGGTGCCAGGCCGAAAAACGTCAAGGTCTCGGCAGGATGGCGCGCATTATCCCGATCTGGATCGAGGCGCCAATCGCCGGCTATCGCCCACGCCAGACTGCCCTCGGCCGGCAAAGCCGCAGCCTCGGTGACCGGCTCGGCGCTTTTTTGCCCGCAGCTCGTCAAACCAGACGCCGCACCCGCAAATGCGATGGCCAGAGCCAAAGCGCGGGCGCGCGCGCGCCCATCCATCATATCAGGAGGCCTTGACGAATTTCAGCGTCATCCGATCGCTTTCGCCGATGGCATCATATTTGCGGCGATCGAAGCTCGGATCATCCGGCTTGCCAAAATCAGAGGTGCGCGCCACCGGCGGCAGCGTCCAGACGCCAAAGGGGTGGTCCTTGGTGTCTTTCGGGTTGGCGTTGATCTCGGAGCGGCCGGCCAAAGTGAAACCGGCGCGTGTCGCCGCCCCAATAACCAAGCTTTCCTTGACATAGCCGGTTTCCGCCTTCGGATCCTGTACGGCGTTTTCGCTAAGGCGGTGCTCGACCACGCCCAGGATGCCGCCCGGCTTCAAGCAGCCATAAAAGCCCTTGAAGGCCTCGTCATTAATGCCCGCGCTCAGCCAATTATGCACATTGCGAAAGGTCAGCACCACATCCGCGCTTGCGGGGGCGCAGGCAGGCGCGCCGCTGCGCGAAAACACCGAAGTCTCCACCTTGCCGTAGACGGCTTCGTTCGAAAACTTGCTCTTGAAGGCAGCTAGCGCCTGCGCCGCGCGCTCATTGGCGCTGGGATCGCCCAAGGCCGCAACATAACGCCCGCCTCCATTAGCCAGATAGGGGCCCAAAACCTGCGTATACCAGCCGCCGCCGGGGGTGATTTCCACCACCACGTCAGAAGAGCGCACACCGAAAAAGGTCAGCGTCTCCAGAGGGTGGCGCTGATTATCGCGCGCGCGCTCTTCGGCCGGCCGATGCGCCCCGGCGATGGCAGCGGCCAGCGCAGCGCTATCCACTTTCCCGCCCGGCTCGCGTGCTGAGGCATTAAGCGAGGCAACAGGGGGTGCCTGCTTGAGATCAGGGGCTTTATCGCCGGCGCAACCTGCCATGAGAATCACGGCGCTGAAGGCAAAGAGAGATTGGCGCATCGCGGCTTCCTTATTTGGTGAATGGTATTTCACGGCGCTTGTAGCCAGCTCCCGCCCGCAGCGCCACCCACGCCGCTTGAAAAACTTCAGCACGGTGCACACCTGATTGCTGACGAAACGCCCAGACGGGGTTTCGCCGAACCGTCCGCCGCCAAAATGGAGCGGACGATACCCTGCCCCGCTTTTGGGGTGCCATGTTGCTCATGAAGGACATGCTATGAATACGTTGGATCTCTCTCCTCTTTACCGCACTCTGGTTGGTTTTGATCGCATTTCCAGCCTGATCGATGAAGGCTTGCGGCTCGATTCAGCCCCAGGTTACCCGCCTTTCAACATCGAGCAAACGGGCGAAGACGCGTTCCGCATCGAATTGGCGGTGGCCGGCTTTACCGAAGCCGATTTGACGATCGAGTTTCGCGCCAACACCTTGCTGATCTCTGGGCGGCGCGCCCCGAATGGTGAGGAAACCCGCCAATTCCTGCATCGCGGTATCGCCGAGCGGGGCTTTGAGCGGCGCTTTGGCCTGGCCGATCATGTGCGGGTGCATAGCGCGCGCCTGGAAAACGGCCTGCTCAGCGTGGATTTGGTGCGCGAATTGCCGGACGCCTTGAAGCCGCGCCGCATCGCCATCAACGCAGAGGGCCAGCCCCCCAAATCTGCCGCCAAGGCCCGTGCCCCCAATCCAACGGCCATCGCCGCCGAATAACCATCCCCGAGCCCGGCGCGTACCCGATCGGGCGCGCGCCGGGAAGGTGGCTTTTGGCCCTGCTGTATTCGGCAGCGTCTCACTCATCTGCGTCTGATTGAGGCGCGTGACAGGGCACGCGAGATACTCCATGCTGAACTCTCGTTCAATGTCGGAGTATCTTGATGCGTGCTTCTCATTTGCTTACGGCCGCCCTGGCGCTGGTTTCAGCACTTGCCCTGCTTCCCAGCGCGCACGCATCCGGCGGCGGCGGTGCCGGCTCGGCCGGAGGCTCTTCGGCGCCCAGCGCCACCGTGCCCAGCTATGATCCGGCCGTGGAATATCGCAAAGGCGTCGATGCGCTGAAGGTTAATGATTTCAAGACTGCCGAGCGTGCCTTCCAGCGGGTGGTGGATGTGTCGGCGAAGGATGCCAATTCCCGTTATCTGCTTGGCGTGGCCAAAGCCGGCCGGGGTGATCTGGCGGGCGCGCGCAAAAGCTATGCGCGGGCTGTCAAGCTTGATGGCACCTTGATCGAAGCGCGCCGGGATCTCGCACTCACCGCCTTTAAGCTTGGCGATACCGTCGCCGCCAACGCCGAACTGGCGACGCTGAAGACCCAAGCCACAGCCTGCGCCGGCACCTGCCCGACCGACCAGCGCCTCAAAGGAGCCATCAGCGCGGTCGAGGCCGCTTTGGCAGGTGCCCCGACCGCCGCACCGGCCCCCACGCCGTCTTCGCTGCTGGCCCCCGAAACCGGCGATACCGCCTACCTCACCGCCGTTTCGCTGATCAATGAGCATCGCTATCCCGAGGCCCTGCAGGCCCTTGACACCGCGGCGCGCGTGTTCGCGGCCCACCCGGACATCCTGACTTATCAAGGCTTCGTGAATCGCAAGCTTGGCCAGCTGGATCGCGCTGAAAGCTATTATCAGCGAGCCCTGGATATCGCCCCCAATCACCGCGGCGCGCTGGAGTATTTCGGCGAACTGAAGGTGGAGCGCGGGGATCTACCTGGCGCGCGCGCGATGCTAAGCAAGCTGGAAAGCGTTTGCACCTTTGGGTGCGCTGAAGCCGATGAGCTCCGCGGATGGATCGATCGCGCCGCCTCGTAATCATCGCGGGCTTAGTCGGCCTCGTCGCGCTTGGCGGGGCCGATAGCGCCACTGTGCTGCCACAGGAAACGCGTTGGCTCGCCCCAGGCACGGATATCGTGACCGCACTGACGCAAGAACCGGCGGAGTGCTTTTTGCCCTCCGCCGATCCAGCCACGCGGGAGCTCGAATCCATCGGCCGCGCGCTGTTCTACAGCCCTAATCTGCTCGGCGGGCAGGCATCGCGCGCCGGCCTGTCCTGCTCCAGCTGCCATAGCGGCGGGCGCGCCAGCGTTAGCTTTTTCTTCCCCGGGGTGTCGGGCGCGCCGGGCAGCGCCGACGTAACCTCCTCGGTATTCAGCGAAAAGCGGGGCGACGCGACAGTCAATCCCGTATTGATCCCGGATCTGGCCGCACCGCGCGCGACCCTCAAGATTTCGCGTGACGATCAGGCGATCCTGGAAAAGTTTCTGCACGGACTGATCGTCGAAGAGTTTGCGGGGCCCGAGCCGGCGCCGCGCGCGCTGCAAGGCGTGGCAGCTTACGTGCGCGCCATCGCGCCGCAGGCCTGCCCGGCGCAGCCCATCCAGGCCATCACCGCAGAGCATGTCAGCGCCCAAGTGCTGGCGGCCGTGCGCGCGGCCGATACCGCTTTGGCCGGCAAAGATCCAGCCTTGGCGATCGCCTTATTGGGCGCGGCCCGGGCAGGTTTGGGCCGGCTGCACGCCCGCTTTCCGGCCCGCGAAGATGGGGCGCTGCGCGCCGATCTGATCGCCGCGTCCAATGCGCTGGCGCTTGCCACGGAATCGGCCCGCAATGATGCTTCGTTGGCGCACCAGCAGCTGGCTGTCTTTCTGGCCCGGGCCAAGCTTTGGTCCGATGCGGCGCAGGCAGCTGAGCCGCATTCTTTGTTCGATGCTAAAACCATCGCCGAGGCGGTCAAAGCCAATTCAACATGATCCGCGAAGCCGCTTCGATCCTGCACGCTTAAGGCGGGCCAGCGCTGGGCTCGGGCGGCGGGGCTGGCGAGCTTTGCGCTGGAGGGGCGCTCGCGGTGGAGGAGTCCTGCACAATGGGACGCGGGCGCGGCACTGCGGCGATCACCGACAAATGCCGCGTCACCGCCTCCTCGCCCACCAAAGCCGCCAAAGCCGGCGTGAGCGCCAGGGAATCTTCTGGGCTGAGCCGAAAAGCCCAAGCCCCCGTTTGGGCGTTGATCTGCTGGGCGCGTGCCTGCGCCTCTGCCGTCGCCTCCGGGGCGGTGCGCGCCGTGGCCTTAAGCCAATCCACGCCATCCTTGCGGTGCACATCCATCGCCACGATGACGCCGTCGCTGGCGGTGGCCAACAGCCGCGCCATCGGCACGCCGCCGAAGGATGGTGCCGGTGCCACATCGCGCGGTTGCACCTTGGCGATCACGGACAGCATGGATGCCAGTGCCGCCTTTTGGGTGATAACCAAAGCGCTGAACGGACGGCCCAATGTGAACTCAGCGCCTGGCTCAGGGCGCAAAATCGTAAAGCCTGGGCCAGTGGGCGCGGCGATGTCGAGGCGCTGCAGCTCTGTAATGCTCAGGCCAAAAGGGGCCAATTCCAACCAGAAAGACGCGTCGCGCAAGGGAGGCAAACTGCCGCTAACCGTCCAGACCTGGGTGTCTCCGCGCTTGCGGACGTAAACGCTCTCGTCGCGATAGCCCACGATGAGATCGACCAGGAAAGCGCCGCGCTCGTCTTGCAATTGCACCAGCACGCCATCCCCGCCCGCAGCAGGATCCCCGACGTTCAAGCGGCCATGCTTGGCGCTGTCACGCGTGATCGGCCCCATCAGGCGTAAGCTCTTGAAGGCTGCTTCAACCGCACGCACCCGGTCCGCACCAACTGGATAGCCGCCACGATCTTGGAGTGACCAGCCGCGCGGCGTGCGCACGAGTGAAAACACGCCTTGGCGCGAAGTGATGCTGATCACCCGCGTCTGCACGCCTGGCGCGTCAATGCCGGGCGCGGCCAGCACGCCGCCGGGGCGGGCGGCATAAACCGCCTGATCGGTCCGCGAGACGAAAAAAGCTGCCACCAGCAGCCCAAGGCTGATCGCCCCGAGCGTCAGCGCCTGTCGACCGCGCAAATGATTGAGCTGCAACGCCACCTTACCCTCCCCGCCGTGCAGTCGCGCGCGCACGCCGGCCGGCCCATGCGCCAGCCAGAGCCAGGGCGCAAGGCAAGATCACGATGTGGCCCAGCACAAGCAGGGTCCACAGGCGCGCCTCCTGGGCAGATCGCGCACGCAAGGCGGCACGCAAGGCGGCACGCAAACGCAGCACGCGGTCACGTACGTCATGACGATCAACAGCAGCGCCAGCGGTGTCCACCAACGCCGCCTCAGCCTCTACCAAAGCCCCGCGCAGCGTTTGCACTTCGGGCGATTCCACCACCCTGCCCAAAGCCGCCAACTGTCGCAGCGGCACGGTAGGTGCTACCGCTTCAGGCTTGTCAAGGCGCAAGATCAATTGCGTCACCGCCCGCTCAAAGCCCATCTCATCCGCGGCCGAAATCTTGGGAATTGAGAGCGTCTCATCCAGCGTGTTGCTAGCCACCACGCCCAGGTAAGACCAGCCATCCTCTTGGCTCTCGTGCAACGGCACCAGGCCCCCGCGCAGCGCCTGATCTTCCACCACGCTGAAGCGGATAGGATCGCGCTCGCGCAGCACGATATGACCGCGTGAACTGGCCTGAAAGGCTTGCAACAGCGTGCGCACCCGCTCCCCGCGATCGCGGATATCAGGGCGCTGCTCCAGCCCCCAGCGCGTACGATACAAGGTCAGCGCCAGCGGCTCCTTCAGCGCGCCCACCACAGCGCGCGAGCCGGGGGAAAGATGCGCGCCGGCCTGGGCTGAAAAATCTATGCGCACTGGCACGAGCACAGCGCGCGTCAGCACCGCTAAACTGGCGTAAAGCGCGATGCAACAGATGGCGCAAAAGGCCGCAAAACTCTTGGGGCCCATGGTGTTACCCTGCCCTACGCGCTTCGAGCGCGATAATCGAAAGTACGCCGCTGACCAGCAGCATGCCGAGGGATTGGAACAACCCCGCTATTTCCAGCACGCCCTGGCGGGCCGCGGCGAAGCCAATAGCGGGTGACAAGAGCGCCAGCTCCTCCATCCACGCTGGGGCGCCGAAGGGCGGATCGGTGAGCGCGACCAGGCCCAGCGCCGCGGCAACAGCCAATACGAAGGCGGATGCCTCATCGCGCGTCGCTGCCGATGCGGCCGCACCTAAAGCCGTAAACGCGCCGAGCAAGCACGCAGCGCTCACAGCACTCGCAAACAGGCGCCCACCGTCCAGCCGGTCGATCACCATGGCGCTCATTGCCGGTGCCACAACCACGCTGGCCACGCAAAGCGCCGCCAGCCAGGCCGCCGCGATCTTGGCGCTGGCCACATGCCAAAGCGGCGTGGGTTCTGACAGAATGCGCAACAGCGAGCCGGTGCGCAGCTCGCGCGCCCACAGCCGCGCCCCAAAGGCGGAGCCGAGCCCCGCCATCAGCCAAGGCCAAGAGCGCAAATAGCCCGTCGCATCACGCAGCACGCCGCCGCTATCCCCAGCCGGCGGCAGCGCCAGCACCCCGGCTGCCAGCGCCAACATGGCAGCGATCAGATAGGCCAAGGGCGAACGCGCAAACCCCGATAGCTCCCGCGCAAAGATTGGCGAAAATGCTTTCATCGCCGCCCGCCGCGCAGGGTCATGGCCTCTTGATACAAGGTGATGAGAGACATTTCAGGCGTCAATCGGCGATCCTCCACGATACGCCCGCGATACAGCACGAGCACGCGGTTGCACACCGCCTCGATTTCTTCAAGCCAGCGACTCGCCATGACGATGGCGCGATCCTGCGCCAAATCGGTCAATACCGCGCGCATGCCCTGACGCTCATGGTGATCCAGCCCCTGATCGATTTCGTCGAGCAGCAGCAGCACCGGTTCGTGCATGAGCGCCACCGCCAAGGCCAAACGGCGGCGCTGGCCCCGGCCCAACAACTCGATCGGCTTGCTGAAGCCCTCGTCCAATTGGGTGGCTTTCGCCGCCTGCAGCACCGCGTGGCGCGCCTCCGCCCCGCTCAAGCCACGCGCACGCGCCACCCGGCGCAGCATTTTCTCGCCGGTCGCGTCTTCCGAAAGCGGGGCCGAAAACGGCACGAAGGCCATGCGCTCCTGGGCCTGCCGGCGCGCACTGATGGCATCAAAGCCAAGCAGGCGAATCTCTCCGAAATCGGGCTCCAGCACGCCGGCAAGCAGCTTAAGCAGCGTGCTTTTGCCGGACCCGCTAGGCCCGGTAATGCCAACGACTTCGCCTGGCTCGAGCTGAAACTGCGCGTCATCCACCGCAATGTTTCGGCCAAAGCTCCTGCGCAAGCCGGTGACTGAGAGAATCATGGACACGCCCCTATTGACCCAATGCTACGACGTCACCGCCCGCCGAGCCAGAGGGGCAAAGCCGCCGTGTGCAGCTCTGTGATAAGGCGAAGCGGCGCGCAGGCGTTTTGGCTCATTGCCCTTCATGCGTCATGAGCTTGGGTTCCCAGAGCTCGATCTTGCGGCCTTCGGGGTCCATGATATGCGCGAAGCGGCCGTTGAGTTCGTCGAGGATCGGTGCCAACGGCTCCACGCCAGCCGCTTTGCAGCGGGCGAGCACGGCGTCGAGATCGTCAACCAT
>JAKFWI010000001.1 GCA_021731965.1 Hyphomonadaceae bacterium
CGCCCCAGTATTACGGAAACCCCGCCACCAAAGCCCCCTTGCGCGCTGCCCGCGGCCTTTGGCATGGTGCCGGGCGCAAGGTTAGCGATGCTGAAAATTGGCCGGGCGTTTTTCCACAAAAGCGGCCATGCCCTCTTTTTGATCCGAGGTGGCGAACAAGGCGTGAAAGGCGCGCCGCTCAAAGCGCACGCCCTCGCTCAGGCCGATCTCGAAGGCGCGGCCGATCGCCTCTTTGCACACCATGGTTGAGGGCAAGGAATAGGAGGCGATGGCCCGGGCCGCGGCCTTGGCCTCGTTCAGCAAATCGGCGGCGGGCACGATCCGGGCCACCAGGCCGGCGCGTTCGGCCTCCGCGGCATCCATCATCCGCCCGGTCAGGCACAAATCCATGGCTTTGGCCTTGCCGACAGCGTGGGCCAAACGCTGGGTGCCACCGGCACCGGGGATGACGCCCAGCTTGATCTCGGGCTGGCCAAATTTGGCGTTATCGGCGGCGATGATGAAATCGCACATCATGGCAAACTCGCAGCCGCCGCCCAAGGCAAAGCCGGCCACGGCGGCGATGATGGGCTTGCGCGTGCGGGCCAGGCGCTCCCAGCTACCGAGGAAATCCTCCTGCAGGGTTTGCGGATAGGTTTTGCTGGCCATTTCCTTGATGTCCGCCCCGGCCGCGAAGGCCCGCTCACTGCCCGTCAAAATGATGCAGCCGATACTGGCATTGCCCTCCAACGCATCGAGCGCGGAGGTGAGATCCAGGATCAATTGGGCATTGATGGCGTTGAGCGCGGCCGGTCGGTTGAGCCGGATCAGGCCCACGCGGTCTTCGATCTCGATCAGCACGGTTTCCAATTGCATGGCGTTTCCTATCGTTTTGCGGCGCGCAGCCAGATGGGCAGGCAATCGCCCAATCCTTTCAGCTGGTAGCGCGTCGGGCTATGCCCTGGCCAGGGCTCGCGCCAGTCTTTGGCGCTTTGCGCCAACCATTCCAGCTTTGGCTCACGCAACAGCAATTCCAGCGTCCAGGCCCCGTAATGCGCCCAATCGGTGGCAAAGCGCATCTCCCCACCAGGCACCAAAGCGCGGGCGATGGCGGCCAGCACCTCGGGCTGGATCAGCCGGCGCTTCCAGTGGCGGGCTTTGGGCCAGGGATCGGGAAAGAGGATGTAGACCGCTTCTAGGCAGGCATCGGGCAGGCGGGCCAGCACCTCGCGGGCATCACCCTGATGCAGGCGCACATTGTTGAGGCCCGCGTCCTCAACGCCGCGCAGGCAGCTGGCCAGGCCATTGAGGAAGGGCTCTACGCCGATGAAGCCGCGATCGGGCTCGGCCTTGGCCCGTGCGATCAGATGCTCGCCGCTGCCAAAGCCGATTTCCAGCACCAGGGCTTTGGCCTTGGGAAACAAAGTGGCTGGCTCAAGCCGCCCCACCGGCAGGGCGATTTGCGGCGCCAGTTCGCTCAGCAGCCGCGTTTGATTAGGCTTTAGTGAGCGGCTTTTGATCCGCCCGTAAGAGCGCAAAGGCGGATGCGCGATCACGCCAAAGCGCGCAGGGCGTCCGCCAGATCCGTCCGCTCCCAGGAAAAGCCGCCATCGGCCTGCGGCTCGCGCCCGAAATGGCCATAGGCGGCGGTGCGCGCATAAATCGGCTGATTGAGGCGCAAATGCTCCCGGATGGCGCGCGGAGTCAGCCCGCCCATCATGTCCGGCAAGGCCCGCTCCAGCTTGGCGGGATCGATCTCGCCGCCATCGTGCAAATCCACGTAGAAGGACAAGGGGCTAGAAACGCCAATGGCGTAGGAAATCTGGATGGTGCAGCGCCGGGCCAGGCCCGCGGCCACCACATTCTTGGCCAGATAGCGGCAGGCATAGGCCGCCGAGCGATCCACCTTGGTGGGATCCTTCCCGGAGAACGCCCCGCCGCCATGGGGGGCCGCCCCGCCATAGGTATCGACAATGATCTTGCGCCCCGTCAGCCCGGCATCGCCATCTGGCCCGCCGATGACGAAATTGCCGGTGGGATTAACGAAGAAATCCGCCTCCGGGCACATGAAATCGGGGCTGGGCAGCACTGCCAGCACATAAGGCCGCACGATCTCGCGCACATCCGCGGGCGTCAGCCCCGCCTTGTGCTGCGTGGAGACCACGATTTTCGTGGCGCGCACGGGGCGGCCCTTCTCATAAGCCAAAGTCACTTGGCTCTTGGCGTCTGGCTCCAGGCCCGGCTCGCGCCCGCTATGGCGGGCCTGCGCCAAACTTTGCAAGATGTCGTGCGAATACTTCAGCGTGGCCGGCATCAAGGAGGGCGTCTCGTCCACCGCATGGCCAAACATGATGCCCTGATCGCCCGCGCCTTCATCCTTTGTGGCACCCGAATCCACGCCCATGGCGATATCGGCGGATTGCGCGTGCAGATGGCATTCGAAATGCGCATGGGCCCAGTGGAAGCCCTCTTGTTCATATCCGATATCGCGGATGGCAGCGCGCACACGCTCTTCCAGGAAAGCCGGGGTGAGGTGAGCCGGGCCGCGCACTTCCCCGGCCAGCACGATGCGGTTGGTGGTCACCAGGGTTTCGCAGGCCACCCGCGCCAAGGGATCAGCGCCCAAATACGCATCCACAACCGTATCGGAAAGGCGATCGGCGACTTTGTCGGGATGGCCTTCGGAAACGCTTTCACTGGTGAAAAAATAGGAATCCGTGCGCATGGGCACCTCTCTCGCTGGGGGAGCAAGAGGACCTCATATAAAGACTTCTTTATGTCCGCAAGTCATGATTCGGCGGCACGGGTGTTTCGTCTTCTTCCTCAGCCGTCAGCGTGCGCAACAGATCCAACACCCGCCGCCGCAGCTTGCTGCTGCGGATGGCGCCAAACAGCGTCAGCATCTGCATGCCTTCGGGCGTGGCCAACGCGTCATAGACAAAGCCATCAGGACCCTCTTCGGCCACGCCGTCAGCGCGCCCCGGGTGCAGCCCCTCGAAGAAATAAGCGACGGAAACCTCCAGCGCCGCAGAGATCTGAAACAGGCGGCTGGCCGCGATGCGGTTAATGCCCTTTTCATACTTCTGGACCTGCTGAAACGTGACCCCCAGCAATTCCGCCAGCTTTTCTTGCGAAAGCCCAGCCTCCATCCGTCGGGCACGCACTTTTTGTCCCAAGCGGACATCGATCACGTTGGCGGCCCTCTCGTCACTCATTCTTATAGTCCCGTTTTTCTTGGTGCAGGCAAAATCCCAATCACGATGAGGACAAACACTAATATTGGGACAAGGACAAACCCCAATGTGGTGAAACCAGGCGGGGCTGCGGGTTTTGGTATAGCCACTTCAACCGCGCCGCCATCTAAGGTTGTGGCTGCGAGTTCTTTCCCCATGCCGTCAATGATCGCGGAAATACCGCCAGATGCCGCTCGTGCCATTGGCAAGCCGGACTCGATGGCCCGATAGCGGGCCTGGTTGTAATGCTGGCTGGGGCCAAAAGCGGGCCAGCCATGCCCATAACTGAACCACGCGTCGTTGGTGACATTGACCAGCCATTGCGCGCGCTGGCCACCCTTTGGCAAAAAACCTGGAAAAATCGCTTCGTAGCAAATGAGCGGGACCACCGGCGGCACCCCCGGCACAATTAGCTGGCGCGGGCCCGAGCCAGGCTGGAAGCCGTTGCCGATTTCCTGGATGGCTTTGATGGGCAAGCCCAGCCGCACGACGGCATCATAAAAGGGGATGAATTCCCCAAAGGGTACGAGCCGGGACTTATCGTAGACTTGACCAAGTCTTAGCTCCCCGCTGACCCCATCGAGGACAGCCGCGGAATTGTAATAAACCGGGCCGCTGGCCGTTTGCTCTGCACGCGTCACCCCGGTGATGAGCACCCGGTTATCTAGGCGCTGGCCGATGGCAGCGAGGACGTCGGGCTGGTCCAACAGCAAAAATGGCAGCGCCGATTCCGGCCACACCACGACATCGGCGCGGCTTTCGGCGGGGTCACCGCTCAGCTCCAGATACCGCCGGGCTACATCGATGGCGCGCCCGGGGGTCCAGATTTGCGCCTGCGTCAAGCCAGAATCGGCTACCCGCACCACGAATTCCGCGGGGCCTTGCGGCGCGCGGGCCAGGCGCTGTGCACCCGCGCCCCAGGCCAGGCCCAGCGCCAGCGCCACGGCCAAGGACGGGATCATGCGCTTTTCCATGGCCCCGACTGAGGTGATCAGCGTGGCTGGCATGCAAAAAGCCAAGACGGTCAAGGCCGTCAGGCCATAAATCCCGACCACGGAGGCAATCTGCGACATTGGCTCCCCGGCCTCCCAGACATAGCCCGGTAAATTCCAAGGCAGGCCGCCAAAGGCGTGGCCGCGCAGCCACTCAAAGGCGGCGAAGACGCCCGCGAACAGGAAAATCCTGCGCCAATGCTGGCTCCAGCCACGCATGGCGATACTGGTCGCACCGCCCCAGAAGGCGGCCAGCAAAATGGGCAGCCCGATCCCGAGCGGTGCCAGCGCAGCCGCATCCTGCACCTGCAAAAAGGGCGCGCCAATCCAATACATGCTGATGCCAAACCAGCCAACGCCAAAGGCGAAGCCGCGCATGAAGGCGGCGCGCATGGGTTTTGGCCCGGCATGCACGCCGTCCAGCATCAGCACCAAGCCGATAAAGCCGATGGCGGTCAACGGCCAAAGGAAGAGCGGGGCCAGGCCCAGCGAAGCGAGCCCGCCGAGGCCCGCGCACAAGGCCCAGGCCGGGGCGGCGCGCCATGCGGCGATGGTTCCGCGCAGATCACGCGCGGCCGGCACGGAAGGGGCGGAAAGGGTCACGCTATTATCCCCCGGAATTCTCGTGTGTCGTTTCGCCATTACGCTTGATTCGCAAGCGTTTTACGCGGCGCGGATCGGCATCGAGGATTTCGAAATCAAAGCCCGCGGGGTGGCGCAAAATCTGCCCGCGCTGGGGCAAGCGCCCCGCCAGCGCCACGGCCAAGCCGGCGGCGGTATCGAACTCGTCCTCCATCGTCGCCAGCTCCAGCGAGACGCCCAGCGCGCGCTCCAGCTCCGTCACCTCGGTGCGGCCGTCGGCCTCAAACACCCCATTGGGCCGAGCCACCACGCTGACGGCTTCTTCGTCATGTTCGTCGGCGATGTCGCCAACAATTTGCTCAACGATATCCTCAATGGTCACCAAGCCATCGGTGCCACCATACTCATCCACCACCAAGGCCATGTGAATATGGCTTGATTGCATGCGCAGCAGCAAAATCGGCAGGCGCATGGAGGGAGGCACAAACAAGATGTCGCGGCGCAGTTTGACGAGGACGCGCTCATGCAGCGGCGCGGCGACCACCCCGTCGGCACCGGGTGCTAGCAGCGGCAGCAGGTCTTTGACATGCACAAAGCCAAGGGGATCATCGAGGGAATCGCGATAAATCGGTAGCCGCGATTGCTGGCTCTCGGCAAACACCTGGGCGGCTTCCGCCAGGGTTGAGCCCGCCTCGATACCGACAATCGCCGCGCGCGGGGTCATGACATCGGCCACGCGCACTTGGCCAAAGCTGGCGGCTTTGAGCAGCATGGTCTGCTCCGCCGCTGTGGAATTGGCCGCTTGCGCAGCATCTACGGCCGCCGCAGCCCGGCTGGCGCGTGTCAGCGAGAACCTTCTCAAAAAGCTTTTTACAGGCGGATCCTGCGGGGGAGTGTGCGCCATATCAGGGGACTTCATGCTCCGAGGCATAGGGATCGGGTGCGCCGAGCGCCAGCATCACCGCGCGCTCGATGGCTTCCATACGCGTTGCTGCGCCATCTTCGACATGATCGTGCCCCATTAAATGCAAATAGCCGTGGATCAACAAATGCTGCAGATGGTGATCGAGGCGTTTGCCCTGGGCGGCGGCCTCTTGCGTGATCACACCAATGCCCAAAGCCAGATCACCCAAAGTATCGGCCGGTGCGGCGGGCGCGAAGGACAAGACGTTGGTGCTGTGATCCTGGTCACGCCATTGGCGGTTCAGCGCCTGCATGGCCGAATCGCTGGTCAGCAGCACGCACAGGCTGCTGGCGCGGGTGGGCTTTTGTACTTGCGCGGCGGCCAGCAAAGCTGCCTCGATCAGCGCTTCTAGCGTGTCGGGGAAGGCAGCTTGCCAAGCACCATCTTCCACGATGATGTCGATATCCAGCATTTTAGCCATCTTTGGCCATTGCCTCGCGTTTTCTGGTATCTTCCGCGTCATAAGCGGCGATGACGCGCGCCACCAGGCGATGGCGCACCACGTCCACCGCTGCGAAGCGAACGACCTCAACGCCCACCACGCCTTCAAGCAGGCCAACGGCATGCGCCAGGCCCGAGGGCTCGTGGCGCGGCAAGTCCACCTGCGAGGGATCTCCGGTCACGACCATGCGCGAGCCCTCGCCTAAGCGGGTCAACACCATTTTCATCTGCGGAATGGTGGCGTTCTGCGCCTCATCGACGATCACAAAGGCATTGGAGAGCGTGCGCCCGCGCATGAAAGCCAGGGGGGCTACCTCAATCTGCTTGCGATCGCGGCGCGAGCGCAGCTCCGCTTCGCCAAACTGACCGCGAAAGGCATCCCAGATGGGCTGCAGATAAGGATCAACCTTTTCCGCCAGATCGCCCGGTAAAAAGCCCAGGCGCTCGCCTGCCTCCACCGCGGGGCGGGTCACGACAATGCGGTCCACGCGCTCGGCGCGCAGGGCCTCCACCGCCGCGGCGACGGCGATATAGGTCTTGCCGGTGCCGGCCGGGCCAATGCCCAAGATGAGATCAAGATCGGAACTACCCAAAGCCTCGGCGTAATGCAATTGCCGCGGCGTGCGCAGAGTCAGCCCGCCCAGCTGCGGCAAATCGGGCAAGGCCGCGCCGCTGGCATGCAGCCGCCGCGAGAACGCGATGGCTGCCAGCACGTCCCCCTCGCGCAGCTTGCGCTTGCGGGCATAGAGCGCCACGAGGCTATCGATGATCCAGGCGGCGCGCGCACGCTCTTCGCCGGCCTCGAGCCGGGCGCGCAGCGCCACATCATTGCCCTGCGCATTGATGGTGACGTGATAAGCGGGGGTGCCGCGCGGGGATTCGCTATCGCGGAAATCTTCCTGGATCAGCGCCAAATGCCGGTGCAAGGCCCCGAACAAAGCCTGCGCGCAGCCAGCGTCAGCGATGGCGATGATTTGCTGGTCCTCGCCCGGCGTCGCATGAGCTTTGCTCATAAACATGCCTGTCCGGTCAGGCTGTTCTGGCTGGCCGCCTCGACCAGGGCCGGGATCACGCTGCCGATCCAGGCTGGCGGGCCGGCAAAGTGCACGGCCTGGCCATAGGGGCTGCGGCCCGAAAGCTGGCCCGCGCGCCGGCCCTTGCTGACGACCAAAACGGGCACAGTCTGCCCGACCATGCGATCATTGAAGCCGGCCTGCTGGCAGGCAAGCAGGCTTTGCAGCCGCGCCAGCCGCTCCATCTTGACCGCCTCGGCGATCTGCTTGGGCATGGCAGCGGCAGGCGTGCCTGGGCGCGGCGAATACTTGAACGAATAGGCGCTGGCGAAACCCACGGCCCGTACCAAAGCCAAAGTGGCCTCGAAATCCTCCTCGGTTTCGCCAGGGTAACCGACGATGAAATCCGAAGAAAACGCAATATCTGGCCTGGCCGCGCGCAAATCGGCCAAGGTAGCGAGATAGTCCTGCGCCGTGTGTTTGCGGTTCATCGCTTTGAGGATTTTGTCGGAGCCAGACTGCACGGGCAAATGCAGGAAAGGCATCAGCTTGGCCTCATTCCCGTGCGCGGCAATCAGCTTGGCGTGCATTTCACTGGGATGGCTGGTGGTGTAGCGCAGCCGCGCCAAGCCCTCCAGCTGCGCCAAGCGCGTGATCAGCCCCGCCAGATCGATCTCATCCTTGGCCTCGCTTGCGCCGTGATAGGCGTTGACATTCTGGCCCAGCAAAACCAATTCGCGCGCGCCAGCCGCGATCAACGCGCGCGCCTCGTTTTCGATGGCCGCTACCGGGCGGGAGAATTCCGCGCCGCGCGTGTAGGGCACCACGCAAAAACTGCAGAATTTGTCGCAACCCTCCTGCACGGAGAGAAAGGCGCTGACGCCTCTTGCGCTGCGCTGCGGCCCCAGCGCATCGAATTTCGCCTCCGGGGCGAAGTCCGCCGCGATCCGCTCTCCCCGCGCCCGCGCGCGCAGGGTCAGCAATTCGGGCAGCTGATGATAGGCCTGGGGCCCGATCACAAAGTCCACCACCGGCGCACGGACCATCAGTTGTTCGCCCTCCGCTTGCGCCACGCAGCCGGCCACCACGACGACGGTGTCTCCAGCCCCCGCTGCCGCGCGCCGCGCTTTGGTTTCACGCACGCGCCCCAATTCGGAATAGACTTTTTCGGTCGCTTTTTCGCGGATATGGCAGGTGTTGAGGATTACCAGATCAGCGTTTTCGGCGCTTGGCACCAGGTCATAGCCCAGCGGCGCCAGCATTTCCTGCATGCGCTCGCTATCGTAGACATTCATCTGGCACCCATAGGTCTCGATGAACACGCGCTTTTCTGGAGCCGCCGGGCTGGCCAAGCCGATTTGCCTTGTGGTTGGAGGCCCCACCATTCGGCCTCTTGAGGGGCCAGTGCATACGCTGGCACGGAGGAATCCACAATTGCCAGTTTGCAGACGGCGATGCGGTGAAGAGGCGCAGGGCCTCGTGTGGGGAATTGGAAGCGCGCATTCCCATTTTGGAGGCCTGCGCGCGAACGTCCGTATCAGGAGCCACACTACCTGTGGATGATCTGCACATAGGTGGCTTGAGCGAGTCGGCGTTTGGCTTCAGGGTGCCTTTCCGGGTGAAACAAAGGTGCCACCGTGACGATCTTCTTGCTGCAGGCGCGCGCCGATTTGGCCGCAGATCGCGTTGCGGACGGCTTGTCCAAATGGGATTTGGTGCGGCTGGCGCTCGGGGTGCAGCCCGCGCCGATCAGGCTGACCAATGTGGATGTGGTGGTGGCCTGGACGGCGGCCGCTGCGGATCTGGGCTGGGCGCGTTTTGCTGCGCTGCTGGGTGCGCCCTGCGCGGTAACCCTCATCCAGCTTGACGGCGCCGCCTTGCCGCCCGCGAACGGCCTCAGTTACACCGCTTATCCTTGGCGGGAGGGGGAGCCGATCCGGCTCGAATTGGTGCATCACGCCGCCGCCGAGCAGGCGCAAGCAGGTCAGCGGGCCGAGGGGCAAAACAGCGTGGCGCAGATGGCCGCGGGGGCGGTCGCGGCGCTAGGCGTTATCGCGGCAGGGGCGGCCCAGCCGATGCCGATCAATCCGGTGACCATATCGCGCCGGGAATCGTCCGAAAAGAGCGATGCGGGGGTCACTCAGGCGGCGCAGGCCGAGGCCTCGCAGCGCGCACCGGTCTTGGAGGCGCATAGCGCCGCGCACCAAATGATCATCGATCTCGACGCGCTGGCTGGGGCCGCGTTGCCGACCACCGCCAGCGCCGCCAAGGCGCTGGTCGAGGCCATGATGAAACCCGCGCCGATCCGCCCCACAAGCCCTGAGGCCCCCAAGCGGCGCGCCAGCTTGATGATACCAGGTGTGTCAACGCGCCCTTGGTGAGTGGCCGGCGTGCAGCGGGCTTTGACTCAAAAGGACTATAGCGGATCCCGATTTGACCTATCTCAGGTCAAATCGGGTGAATCCGCTCTACACTAAGTGATTAGACCCGTTCTGTTGCGAAAACCGCGTCACACTTTTCGGGAACGGGTCTAGGCGGCGATCTTGAGTTGCCCCGGTTGGCTGCGTCCGATACAGGTGAGGCGCAAGCTTGGAGCATCGCGTGACCGCTAGTGCCATCGTCGCAGATTTTGCCTCTGTAGCCACGCGCTGGCGTACCTGGACGCTAATGGCCGACCAGGACATTAAAATGCGCTACAAGCGCTCGATCTTGGGGCCGTTCTGGATCAGCATTGCCATGGCCACTACGGTGGTCACTATCGGTGTCTTGTATGCCGAGGTTTTTAACCAGCCCTACAAAGAATTTCTCTCTTGGTTTGGTTGCGGAGTTTTGGCCTGGGCGCTCGTTTCATCCGTAATGCTAGAAGCATGTACGATTATTGCGGACAATGACAGTGTCCTGCGGAGCGTCAACATGCCCATCCCGATGTTGTCTGCCAGGATGGTCTATCGAAATGTGGTGATATTTTTTCACAATGCTTTGGTTGTCGGGCTTTTGCTGGTCTTGTTTGGGCTGAAGTTCTCTGCACTGGCCCTCTACGCAATCCCTGGCGTCGTATTAATTGTGTTGTTTGGTTTGTTTGTTGGCGTGGCCCTTGGCCCGATCTGCGCGCGATTTCGCGACTTGGCACAGGTGGTCGCGAGCGCGGTGCAGGTATTGTTTTTCGTGACCCCGATATTTTGGTCACCGAAGCCGGGTTTTAGCCGGCCGATCCTCATTGAGGGCAACCCGTTCTATCATTTTGTGCAATTGGTTCGTGCCCCCATGCTTGGCGAGGCCCCCACTTTGGTGAACTGGCAGGTTTCGTTGGTGGCGGTCGGGGTGGCTGCGGCCTTGGCCATGGTGTCTTTGGCGGCATCCCGCAAAAGCATCTATCTTTGGTTGTGAGGGCTTATGGCAATCGTTCAACTCGACGCGGTCAGCTTTCGCTACCCGGTTTTTCAGGTGGCCAATCGCTCGCTTAAGATTGCGGTGATGCGCCAGATGGCCGGCGGGCGCATCGAGGGGCAGAGCGTCCTGCATGTTCAGGCGCTGTCGGACATTTCCTTTTCGCTCGAGGCCGGGGATAGGCTGGGGCTGGTTGGGCGCAATGGCTCGGGTAAATCCACTTTGCTGCGTTTGCTGGCCGGCCTGGCGTTTCCGCAACAGGGGAAGCTGAGCATAACCGGGCGCGTCGTGCCCTTGATCGAAAAAGGCATGGGCATCCAGGCGGAAATGTCCGGCATGGATAATATCGAATTGCCGCTGCGCCTCTTGGGGGCCACCAATCGCGAAATCGAAGAGGCGCGCAAGGAGATCCCGGAATTCACCGGCATTGGCCCTTTCATTGATTTGCCGGTGCGGACCTATTCTGAGGGCATGCGCGCGCGCCTGATGTTTGCCATCTGCACGGCGATCATCGGCGATGTGCTGGTGCTGGATGAATGGTTGGGGGCGGGGGACATGGATTTTTACCAGCGTGCCGAGGCGCGCTTGACGGCCATGCTCGAAAAAACCGGCGTGGTGGTCTTGGCCAGCCATTCCAATGAATTGATCCGCCAAGTGTGTAACAAGGTGGCGTGGCTGGATCGCGGAAAACTGGTGATGATCGGCGATCCTACGCAAGTATTGCAAGCTTATGCCCATAGCGGGCGCGGGCCAGTGTTAGCAACCGCGGCAGCTTGAGCTTAGGCTGCGCGTCAATCTTGATCGCTTTTGTTATCAATCTGCCACCATGCTGGATGTTTCATGCAGATATTCATTGATAGTGCGGACGTGCCCTTGATCGCGGCTTTGGCGGAAACGGGGCTGATCGATGGGGTGACCACCAATCCCAGCTTGATCGCCAAATCCGGCCGGCCCATTTTCAAAACCCTGGAAGAGATCTGCGCCTTGGTGCCAGGGCCGGTCAGCGCCGAAGCGGTGGCGACGCAATCGGCGGGCATGCTGGCGGAAGCGGAGCGTCTGCTTGCCATCGCGCCCAACATCGTCATCAAGCTGCCATTGACGCAAGAGGGGCTCAAAGCCTGCCGTGTGCTGGCGGCGCGCGACGTGCGGGTCAATGTCACGTTGTGCTTTTCGGCGGTGCAGGCGCTGCTCGCGGCTAAGGCGGGGGCCAGTTACATCTCCCCCTTTGTCGGGCGGTTGGATGATAATGGCCAAGATGGCATGGAGCTGATCCGGGAAATCCGCACGATCTACGATAATTATGGGTTCGACACCGAAATC
The DNA here is from genome assembly GCA_021731965.1 of Hyphomonadaceae bacterium. Lineage (GTDB taxonomy): Bacteria > Pseudomonadota > Alphaproteobacteria > Caulobacterales > Aquidulcibacteraceae. The sequence goes on from JAKFWI010000001.1 coordinate 11,912, forward strand.
CTGGCGGCGTCCGTGCGCCATGGCGGGCATGTGCGCGAAGCCGCGCTGGCCGGTGCCGATTGCGTGACCATCCCGCCAGCAGTGTTCACGGGCCTCTATCAGCATGTGCTGACCGCGCAGGGCCTGGAGGCCTTCCTCAAGGATTGGGCCGCTACCGGCCAGTCCATCGTGTGATGGGCTAACGCGCATTCAGGAAAAGTGGAATTGCGGTTTTCCGTCCGAATGCGCTCTAAAGTATTGAATCAGCGCATCTTTCGAAAAAGAAATCGACTTCGATTTCTTTGAAAATGCGCTACGTCCCCTCGGCGCGGCCATCGCCTTCTTCCGCCAGGATGATGGCGGGGTTTTCCGAAGCCAGCCGCTCAAACAGGCCGATATAGGGGCTGGCTTGCGGCGCGCGGGAGCGCAGCGGCATTTGCGCCCTTTTGGCCAGCACGTCCCGGTCCCGCTCGCCAAAGGCGTGCGGATCGGGCCGCCAATAGGTCAGCAGAAGCTGCCAGCGCTCCCCGCTTTGTTCGATGCGCGCCGCCAGCGGGGTGCACAGCTTGGCTTTGGCCTGCAGTGCGCGCGCCTCGGTGGCATAGCTGCCATAGGGAGCCTCGATTAGCTCCGCGGTGCGGTCCAGCAGGGCTTCGGCCTCGGCGGCGGTGAGGACCACACCAAGCGGGGCCTTAGCCGCCAAGCGCACGCCGCGGGCAACCGGCGCGGGGGGGATGGGCTGCCAAAAGCGCACCATGACGCGATAGCCGCCCTCGCGCCAGATCAGCTCAAAGCGCGGATCGCCATAAAGGCCGGGCAGGGCCGCCTCCGCCTCTTCCGGACTTGCAAAGCACGAGCGCAATTCCTGAGAGGTCAAGCGGATCTTGGCCCCGCTGAGCTGTTCGGCCTGGGCCTGGGTGGCGGCCAGGGGCACGTCTGGGCCCAACGCGGCCTGGCCATCATGGGAAATGGGGAAAGCTTTCAATGTTCTCCCCCTTCTGGCGAGAAATGGGGCCTCATGGCCACACTCTTTTGGCTTTGCGCGTTTGCCTTGTCAAAACCCGTGTGTTTGCAGCCGCTTTCTTTATATGTTTGGGGGCCGGATATTTGAGGATCAAGCGATGAGATTGCGCTCCCTTTTGGTGAAGACGGCCGTTTTCTTGGTTGCCAGCTGGCATGTGGCGGGGTTTACCGATTCGGCGGCGGCACAAACGCCAGCCCGGCTTGCCACCGAAGAGGTAAGCGAAGAGATCTTGATCACGGCCCGGCGCATCACGGAGCGCCTGCAGGACGTGCCCATCGCGGTTTCGGCCTTTTCCGAGGAAGGCCTGCAGGGCCTGGAGACGAAGGATCTCGGCGATTTGCAGGGCCTGGTGCCCAATTTGAACATCGCCCAGGGGCGTGGCTCCAACAGCTCGGCCAATGTGTTCATTCGCGGCGTGGGCCAGCCCGATGCGCTGGCCACTTTTGATCCCGCCGTCGGTGTTTATGTGGACGACGTGTTCCTCTCGCGCATCCGCGGCGCGCTGGTTGATATCTATGACGTGGCCCGGGTCGAGGTGCTGCGCGGCCCGCAAGGCACGCTTTACGGCAAAAACACCGAAGGCGGCGCGATTCGCCTGATCACCAAGGCCCCCAATCTGCAGGAATTTGAAATCGATGGCGCGCTTGGGGTGGGCAGCTATAACGGGCGGGAAGTCTCATTCAATGCGCGCGGGCCAATCATGGTGGATCGCCTCGGCTTCAAGGCCGCTTTCCAGTATAAGGCCGATGATGGCTATGTCTTCGATCCGCTGGCCAGAGAAGAGCGCAACGGATCGCGCAGCCTGGCCGGTCGGGTTTCGCTTTTGG
>JAKFWI010000233.1 GCA_021731965.1 Hyphomonadaceae bacterium
GCCCCGATCATCCCCGCTCTCAATGATCATGAGATCGAAAGCCTGCTGGAGGCCGCGGCCAAAGCGGGCGCCGATAGCGCCTCCTTTGTGCTGCTGCGCCTGCCGATGGAAATCCACGCTTTGTTCGTGGAATGGCTGGAGGCGCATTTTCCCGATCGCGCCGGCAAGGTCATGAGCCTGATGCGGCAAATGCGCGGCGGAAAAGCCTATGACTCGCGTTGGCATGAGCGCCAGCGCGGCAGCGGTGCCTATGCCGCGCTGATAGGCCAGCGGTTTCGCGCCGCCAGCAAGCGCTATGGCCTCGATGCGCCCCGCTTGACGCTGGATACCAGCCAATTTTGCCGCCCCGTGCCCTTGGGCGGGCAATTGCCCTTGCTGTGAGCCAAATAAGAACTTTACACGAACAAAAACCCTTGCTACACCGAGAACACATAAGGAACAAAGCAGATGGAAGCCGGCAAAATGGATGCGATTTTCAAGGGCATAAGCGGGCAATACCATCGCTTCACGGCCTTGCGGCCCGATGCCGAACTGCCGGCGCAAGCGGGCGTCTACGCTTTCGCGCGGCCCAAAGCCGATGGGTTAGGCTGGGTGCCGCTGTTTCTATCGCGCAGCGCGGATCTGCAGAGGCGTTTGCTGCGGCATGAGCGCTGGGAGGAGGCCCGCTTACTGGGGGCGACGCATATCTTGCTGCATACGCCCGCCGCCCGGGATGCCCGCGAGGCGGTGGAGGCGGATTTGCTGGCAGCGCTTCGGCCGGTGCTGAACGGGCCCTTCGATGCCGGCGCGGCCGTCTATAGTTTCGCGCTCCGCCCGCTAGCTGCCGCAGCGGCGTGAGGCCGCGCCAAACCCGTTCTCGAAGAGTGTGACGCGGGTTTCGCAACAGAACGGATCTATTTATTCATGTAGAGCGGATTCAAGAAAAGTGGAGTTGCGGTTTTCTGTCCGAATGCGCTCTAACTTATTGAATCAGAGCATTTGTCGAATCAGAAATCGACTTCGATTTCTTTGAAAATGCTCTAGGTGGATTTTCACCAAACGAGTAATCGGGGTTTTGTATCCGAAAAGGTGCCAAGCTTACGCCTGAGACCGCCTTCAAACGAGAAACCGGAATCCACACTCTTTGAAAGCCGCCCAAAGCAAGATCGGATCGATGGGAATCACATCGATCGGCTAAGCCGCCAGCAGCTCGCGGACGCGCTGGGTGAGATCGGCTGGTGCGATCGGCTTGGAGAGCACCCGCACACGCAGATTGGAGCTTTCGCGATAGCTGGAGGCAAAGCCGGTGAACAATAGCACCTTGGCCTCGCCCAGGCTTGGGCCCGCCGCGATCAGCATTTCCAAGCCGCTCATGCCCGGCATGGAGAGATCGGTGATAACCAGAGCATAGGCGCTAGGGGCGGCGCGCAAACGCTCGAGACCCTCTTCGCCCGCATCCGCCTCATCGACATCGCAGCCGACTTTGCGCAGAGCCTGCACCATCAAGCTGCGCAACGTATCGTCATCATCAACAAACAGAACGCGCGCGCTCATGGCTCCATCAACTCCTTGACGCGACTCAGTAAATCCGGGGTCGCGACCGGTTGCCCCAAAAAACTCACCGGGCGGCCGGCCAATAAGGCACCATTTGGCTGACTATAGCCCGAGATCAGCAAGATTTTCGCGGCACCCAACGCCATTTCGGCGGCCTGCAGCATTTCTGGCCCGCTCATCGAGGGCATGGACACATCGGAAATCACCAGATCAAAGCCGCCGGGTGCGCCCTGCAGTTTCGCCAGCCCCTCCTCGCCATCCTGTGCTTCCTCGACCAGCCAGCCCGCTCCGCGCAAGGCACCGGCCATCACGCCGCGCACGGATGTTTCGTCCTCAACAAACAAGATGCGCTTGCTCATGCCGTTATCAGCTCCTTCACGCGTTGCGCCAAATGCGTTGCGCCAATGGGCTTTGACAAAAAGCTGACATTGGGATGGCGCTCCAGAACACTGGAAAAACTCTCCGGCGCGTAGCCGGATAAGAAGACGACCCGGGCTTTGCCGAGCAGCTCTGGTCCGGCCGCTTCAAGCAATTCTGGCCCGGTCATCACCGGCATGGACACGTCTGATAAGATCAGATCGAAGCTGCCGGGTTCCGCCTCCAGCGCCTCCAGGGCATCCTCGCCATTCTCGGCCTGCACCACCTCAAAGCCGCATTCGGTGAGGTTGCGCACGAAGGCCTGGCGCACGCCGTACTCATCCTCAACGATAAGGATGCGGCCGCGCCCAGAGACATCCACCACGCGCCGCACGCTGGCGCGCTCTCGCTTGGCCGCTTCTTCAATATCTTCCGCGGTGGGGACGTAGACCGGCAGATAGAGCCGGAAGGTCGTGCCAACGCCCAGCTTGGATTCAAAGAAGATATAGCCGCCCGATTGCTTGACGATGCCGTAAGACGTGGCGAGCCCCAGGCCCGTGCCCTTGCCGGCCTCCTTCGTGGAGTGGAAGGGCCGGAAAATCTTGGCTTGATCCTCAGGCTTGATACCAACGCCGGTATCGGACACTTCGATCAGCACATAATCGCCATCCTCGATCGGCGTGTGGCCCAAGGCGCGGGCCTGCGCCGCCGTGGAGCTAGCGGTGCGCACGCTCAGCGCCCCACCTTTGCCGCTTTGCAGCATCGCATCGCGGGCATTGGCGGCCAGATTGACCAGCACCCGCTCGATCTGGGACGGATCAGCCTTGATGGCCGGAAGATCGCGGCCATGGCGAACCTCGAACGGGATCGATTCACCCACCAAGCGGCGCAGCAATTCCTGGCTGTTGGCGATGAAACCCGAAACGTCGATAATCTCTCGCTTGAAGGTTTGCTTGCGCGCATAGGCCGTCAGCTTGGCGGCCAATTCTTGGCACCGCAAAGCGTGCTGATTAATCTGGATCAGCTCTGAATAATCGGGATCCCCCGCCGGATGGCGGCGCAACAAAAATTCCGCATTCTGCATGACCACAGTCAGCAAATTGTTGAAATCATGCGCCACCCCGCCGGCCAGAGTGCCGATCTCGCGCATTTTTTCGCTCTGTGCCAAGCGCTGCTGCAACTCGCGCTGCTCACTCACATTGGCGATATAGGCGATGCCGCGCCCGGAATGCGTTCGCGAAAACTGCAGATGGACAGACAAACCCGGCTGCCCGGTCAATTGCAATTCGATGGGGCGATCGCTGGCGGCGCGCAAATGCTGGGCGAGCGCGGCTGGGCCGTCCGAGGCATCGAACAATTCGCCCAGCGATACGCCGGGCGTGGCCCGCCCCTGGCTCATTTCCATCAAGGCCGGATTGGCATCGAGGATGGAAGCCATGGCGGGATCCGCAGAATCCAGCACGGCCATGCCAAAGGGCGCGTTTTCAAACACCGCCTCATCGTCGGCCAAGGCCACCAGCACCGCCCCGGCTTCGGTTTTACTCATGGGCAAAGGCGCTTCGGCACCGCCATCTTCGAAGAACAGGAAGGTCGAGGCACCGCCTTCCATATCCCCGGCCGGCCAAACCGTCAGCGCCGCCGCCCGAGTCTCTACGCCGTCGCGGGCGCGCAGCGTAACGGGCGCGCGCTGCGGCCCAAAGCCGCGCCGATCGCGCCGCAGCAAGCGATTGGGATCGTCTTTGACCAGATCGCGCACCCGCAGGCTTTCGTTTTCGCCGACGCCCAACAAAGCCCGCAAAGCGCGATTGGCATAATGGATGACCCCATCGGCGCGCGCGGAAAAAAAGCCAAACGGGGCATCGTCCATGAACAAGCGGCGCGGTTCGCTGGTGGCGGTTTCCTGCAGCGGCTCCCCGATCGGGCGCAAGCGCCACAAAGCCCGGCCCTGCCCCAGCGGCGCGACGCTGGCCTCCAAGCGACGCAAGGCCCGGTCTGGGCCGAAAGGTGCCGATGGCAGCTCTTCGCGGCGTGATTGCCCCGCTCCTGCAGCCTTCGCCAAGCGAAACATCGGCGCCGATAACGCGGGATCGGCACCAAACAACCGATCCATGGCCGGCGGGCGCGAGCTTTCGCCCAATTGCCCAGCAGCGTTGGCGGCCTCCAGATAGGCGCTGTTGGCCGCGATCACGCCGCCGCTTTGCTCGATGACCAAAGCCGGCTCATCGAGCGATTCCAACAGAGCAAACTCCGATCTCTGCGCGGCGAGACCCGCTGCTTCAGCCGCGCCCAATTCCGGAAACAAGCCAACTTGCGTGCCCGCCCCGCGCGATAACCACAGCAGAAAAACGAGGCCCGACGCCGCCAGGCTGATCAGCAGCAAAGAGCCAGCCTGCCCAGCAGTCGGCCCCGAGGCGATCGCCACACCGGCCCCCACCACGCCAAGCGCCAGGCAAAACCAAAACAGCGCCCGCTTCCAATCGATGGCAATAGTGTGCTTGCGCGCCGTGCCGGGGAAATCAAGGGCCATATCTATGCATCCAATCACCACGGCGAGGCGGCGGCTCCCCTCGCGCGCACACTGCTAAAACCATCATGACCGATTCGGCGTGCTTTTGCTGCGCTTCGTATCAGCCAGCCTCAGAACAAACCCGATCACCTTGGCCACCGCCTCGTAATGCTCACGCGGGATGGTTTGATCGATCTGCGCTGTGGCAAACAAAGCGCGCGCCAAGGGCGGATCCTCGACAACAGGCACATTCGCCGCCTTGGCGGCTTCGCGAATCCGCTGGGCCACCGCGTCCGCGCCTTTGGCCAGGCAAATCGGGGCCGCGGTCTCACCCTGCACGTAGCGCAGCGCCACCGCATAGTGCGTTGGATTGGTCACCACCACGGTCGCGTTGGGCACGGCCTGCATCATGCGCTGGCGTGCCCGCTGTTGGCGTATCTGGCGGAAGCGCTGCTTGACGATCGGATCGCCTTCCGATTGGCGCAGCTCATCCTTGATCTCTTTGGGGCTCATGCGCTGGCGCTTGATATAGGCTTGCCGGGTGAAGAAGTAATCGGCCGCGGCAACCGCGCCGAAGGCAATTACGCAGGCCGTCATCATCGCCGCGCCGCGCTCACGCACCAGCGGCCAGAAGGATTCCACGTCAAACAAGGCCAGCGTTTCAAGCGTCGCATCGCGCGGCCACAGCGCCCACGCCGCAGCCCCACCGACGATGCCGAGCTTGGCGATGGCCTTGAGGAGATTGGAGACGGCCGCGCCACCAAAGGTGTTCTTGGCATTGGTCAGCGGGTTGAGCCGATTGAGATCGGGCTTGAGGCGTGCCCCGGTGAAGGTCGGCTGGTCTTGCACATAACGCGAGAACGCCGCAGCGGCACCAAGCGTCATGGCGACCAGCCCCAGCAGCATGGCGATGCGCACGGCCGCATCCCCAGCCAAATGCTGCAATGCCGCCGAATCGGGCGCAATCTCACCGGCTTGCTCCATGAACACCATCAGCCATTGGCCAAGCGCCGCGAAGCTTGGCACAGCATAAGTGAGCAGCGCCGCCATGCCGGCCAACACCACAAAGGCTGTTGCCTCCGTCGAGTGGACGATATCGCCGCGCTTGCGCGCATCCTCCAGCTTTTTTGGAGTTGGCTCTTCGGTTTTTTCGTCTTGATCCGCCCCGCCAGCCATCTAACGCAGATCCGTCGCGAAGCGCTGCATCCGGTCCAGCCAAACCAGCATGCCCGAGGATAGAGACAGCGCCATCACCGCCAGCCCCAAGGCCACATTGAGCGGTAAAGCCGTGAAATACACCTGAATCTGCGGGATCAACCGGTTGAGAATGCCCGTGGCGAAGCGGAACAAAATCCCGGCAAACAGCAAAGGCGCCGCAATGCGCACACCCAAAGAAAATGCATCACCCGCCGCGCGCACGGCCCAGGCCGCGGCATCTCCCGCCGGCACCGCCACACCCGGCGGAAAGGCCTGATAACTGCCGGCCACCGCGCGCAGCAAATCATGGTGCAGCCCCGTGGTGAAAATCATCACAATACCAAGCAGGCTGTAAAACAACCCGATGATTTGCCCCGCTTGATTGATGGTTGGGTCTTGGGTTTGGGCAAAAGCGAGGCCCGTCTCAAAGCCGGCGATCTGGCCTGCAGTGGTCAAGGCGCTCTGCAGCACCCGCGCCACCATGCCCAGCATCAAGCCAATGAGGATTTCGCCCATCAAGGCCGTTACCCCAATGGCCAGATTGGCCGGCTCACGCGGCAAGATCGCCGCCAAGGTTGGGGCCAGCACGAGGGTCAGCAGCAGCGCGATGCCAAGGCGCACACGCTGGGGCACCATCGCTTCACCAAAGCCCGGCAGCAGCATGATCAGCGCACTGATGCGCGCGAAGGCTAGGCAGCCACCCCAGATTTCAACGCCCCAAAGGGTCATCGGGCGGCTACCGATTGCATCAATAGGCCGCGATCTTTTGGAAGATTTCCTGCGTAAAGCGCCCGAGCAGAGCGCCCATCAATGGCAAAAACAACACGATGGCAATGAACATGGCCACGGTTTTCGGTACGAATACCAGGGTCTGCTCTTGCAATTGCGTCAGCGTCTGCACGAGCGAGACCAGCAAGCCGACCACCAAACCCACCAGCATGACCGGCCCGCCGATCAATAGCAGCAACCAGATGGCCTCACGGCCCAAATCCAAGGCCTCTGTTCCACTCATGTGCCAGGCTCCTTCTGGCTCCATGCTGGCGCGATATGGTTAATGCCCCCTTAACCATGTTGTTGCGGTTTGGCAGGACTGCGGTCATACCGGGCGGAAATCGGGAGAGAAACATGCTCACACGGCGCGCCGCACTGCTTTCTGGGGGAGCCCTAGGGGCCATGGCAATCAGCGGCTGCGCCAGCCGCCCGCCATCGGCACCCCTTGCGGCACCCGTAACGGCCATAGCGAGCGATCAAAGCGCGGCAATGAATGCCTTCCTCGAGGAGGTGTTTGAAAAGCGCATCATGCGCAACCCGCAGCTCGCCACCTCTTTGGGCGACAAGCGCGGCTATGATCGCCTCAATGACGTATCTGATGCGCGCGATGCGGAGGATTTCGCCTTGCTGCAAGAGCAGGTGGGGCAGATGCGCGCGCGCTTTTCCTCGGCAGCGCTCGATCCCCAAGCCAAGCTGTCTTACCGGCTGTTCGAAGCAGATCTGGCCCGCGCGCAAGCTGGCCGCCCCTTCCAAAAACACCGCTATGTGTTCAATCAGATGTTTGGGGTGCAGACGGGCGTTCCCACGTTCCTCATCAACAACCACCGCGTTGATAATGTTGCCGATGCGGAGGCTTACGTCTCGCGGCTCGGTGCCATCGCCGAGCAGCTCGATCAATACCGGGTCAACAGCGAGATTTCAGCACAGGCCGGCGTGCTCGCACCGAAATTCGTCTATGGCTATTGCACGCCCGCGGCGCAGGCCATTGTCACGGGCGCGCCGTTTGGCCCCGGGCCGGACAGCCCCCTGTGGGCCGATATCAAGGCCAAAGTCAGCAAGCTCGATGCGCCGGATGCGCAAAAGGCCAGCCTGTTGGCGGCGGCGCAGGGCGCGCTGCTTAGCAAGGTCAAGCCCGCTTATGATCGCGTGCTGACGACCATTAGCGCGCAAGAAGCCGCCGCGGGCACCGATGATGGAGTGTGGCGCCTGCCCAACGGCGAGGCCTTTTATGCGGAGCGCTTGGCCACGCAGACCACCACCAGCCTCACAGCCGCGGAAATCCACCAGCTTGGCCTCGATAACGTGGCGCGCCTCAAAGATGACATGCGCGGCGTGATGCGCCGCGTGGCCTTCCAGGGCGATCTCGACGCGTTTTTCAAATTCGTCGAAACCGATCGCCAATTCTTCCTGCCGCAAACCCCCGAGGGCAAAGCCCGTTACATCGCCCTGGCCACTGAGGCCATTAATCGCATGAAAACGCGCCTGCCCGAGGCCTTCCGGCGCTTGCCCAAGGCCGATCTGGACGTGCGCGCGGTCGAGGCCTTCCGGGAAAACAGCGCGGGCCTGGCCTTTTACCAACGCCCAGCGGCGGATGGGTCACGCCCCGGTTATTACTACGCCAACACCGTGGATATGGCCGCCTTGCCGCTCTACCAATTGGAGGCGCTCGCGTATCACGAAGGCATTCCTGGCCATCACATGCAGATCGCGATCACGCAGGAGCTTGAGGGCCTGCCGCGCCTGCGCCGCTTTGGCGGCTACACCGTTTATTCCGAAGGATGGGGGCTTTACGCCGAAAAGCTTGGCAAGGAATTGGGCGGCTATCAGGACGCGTATTCCGAATTTGGCCGCCTGACGCTCGAATTGCGCCGGGCCATCCGGTTGGTGGTCGATACCGGCTTGCACAACAAACGCTGGCCGCGTGAGCAAGCGATCCAATACATCCTGGCCAACCAGCCAGGCGATCGCGCGCAGGCAGTCAAGGATATCGATCGGTATATCGTGATGCCCGGCCAAGCCACGGCCTATCTGATCGGATCCTTGCACATCCAAAAACTGCGTGCACAGGCGCGCGATGTACTCGGTGCAAAGTTTGATGTGCGCGATTTCCACGAGGCGGTGCTGGCCAATGGCTTTGTGCCGCTCGATATTCTCGATGAATTGGTCGGTGCCTATATCCAGCGCGCCTCCGGCTAGCGTCCTTTATGAACCAGAAGTAAGCACTCGGCGTGACCGCGCTATCACGCGAACTTCTGGCTTAGGGCACTAGCAGGCTGTTGAAGAACTCCCGCGAGCCGCGATGCGAAGCCGATTTTGCGCTTTCGGGCAGGGGAGGCCCAGTTCGCGTAGCGGTGCTACGGGGGCTGGGACACGACGAACCCGAAGCCGAAATCGGCCGCATCCCTCTAGGACGGCAGGATTTTTTGTCCTGAGTGCGTCGCCGGTCTGGCCCGATGCCCCGCATCGCGCTTTGCCCGGCTCCTGCTCAGGAAAGGCAAAAAATTCTTGCCGTCGCGGCCGTGCCGGAGTTCTTCAGCAGCCTGCTAGTCGTCGTCGTGATGCCCGCGATCGAAAGGTATCACGGGGCCGCCATCATCGTCGGGGTCATCTTCGCGCCGCAAAGCCGATAGGCTCCAAAGGCCGATCGCCAGGATCGCCGCCCCGAGCAGCACAACAAGGACAATGTTCATCGCCGCTTCCTTCCGCAAAGCCTTCCCAGCCGCCCCGATGCACGCTACCTAACCCCACATGCATGCCGCCGTCATCGTCTTTCCAGGCTCCAATTGCGATTCCGACGCCGCGGCCGCGCTCGAGCGGGTCAGCGGGCGCAAACCGATCATGTGCTGGCACAAGGATCGTGACTTGCCGGCGGGCCTCGATTGCATCTGGCTGCCCGGTGGTTTCAGCCATGGGGATTATCTGCGCGCCGGGGCCATTGCCGCGCGGGCCCCGATCATGCGCGCCGTCGCGGAGTTTGCACAGCGCGGCGGGCTGGTGCTGGGCGTCTGCAACGGCTTTCAGATCCTCACCGAGGCCGGCTTGCTGCCCGGCGCGCTGTTGGGCAACGCGCAGGGCCGCTTTGTGTGCCGCGACGTGGCGCTGGCTGTTGAAAACGCCAACACGGCCTTCACCCGTGCTTTTCGCGAAAGGCGCGAAACGGCCATGCCGGTGGCGCATGCGGGCGGGCGCTATGAGGCCACCCAAGCCGAGCTCGACGCCCTAGAGCAGGAGGGCCGCGTCGTGCTGCGCTATCTGGATAATCCCAACGGATCGGCACGCGATATCGCCGGCATCGTCAATGCCGCGGGCAATGTTATGGGCTTGATGCCCCACCCCGAACGGGCCGCTGACCCCGCCTTTGGTGGCCAGGGCGGCTGGCCTCTTTTGCAAAGCCTGCTGGAAACGGCATAGTTTTTATATGAGAAGGAGTGTTTCCCCATGAGCTTCGACGACGAAGTCGACGCCGCCCGCGAGCGTCTGAGAGCCAGTCTACCCAATGCCGACGAATCGCTGTTCGATGAATTGGCGGCTTTGCAGGCTTTGGTCCCCAAGCTGGAAACCAAAATCCGCAGCAAACGGCTGACTTTCGCCGTCAGCGAAGAAGATGACGCAGAGCTCTCGATCGCGGTGCTGCACGCCTCAACCGATGAAGAGCTGGGCCACATCTTCGCGGAAGACGGCGAATATGTGTTTGAATCCAGCCTCGAAGATTTCTTCGATGACTTCGTGGATGAAGATGCCGATGCCTTTGTCAGCCGCCTCTACGAGACGCTGAAAACCGATTTGGCAAAGTACGAGATCGAAAACGAGGTGTAGCGCAACTTCAACGAAAGGCCTGCACCGGACTTAATCCGGGGTGTATTTGCAGTTTCGCGTCCGAAAATGCGCTAAACAAGACGCTTACGCCGCGCTCGCCCAGATGCTCGGCAAGGGTGTGGGCCGCGTGCCTTGGATGAGATTGCCCGGATATTCCCGCGATAGCTGCATTTGCAGGGCCCGCGCGGGGGAATAATGCGGGCGATCGGCCTGGGGCAATTCTATGCGCGCGGCAAACCAGGCAAGCCAGAAAACGAAGAGCATTTCTTTCCTCCACTTTGACTAAGCCTTGCTCCACCAAGATTAACACCGCGTTGCCCTTAGACCGGAGCAAGGATAAGCACGGATCATGACCCACCCCCACCTCGCCCCCGCCGATTTGCTGCTAGCGCTTGAATTTGGCCTGTCTCAGGCGGAATGGGAGCGCGTGCTCACCAGCCTTGGGCGCATCCCGAACGTTACCGAATTGGGCATTATCTCGGTGATGTGGAGCGAGCATTGCTCCTATAAATCTTCGCGCGTGCATCTGGCCAAGCTGCCGACCAAGGGCGCGCATGTCATCCATGGCCCCGGCGAAAATGCCGGGGTGATCGATATCGGGGCCGGGCCCGACGACGTGCCTTTGGCCTGCATTTTCAAGATGGAAAGCCATAATCACCCCTCCTTCATCGAGCCCTATCAGGGGGCGGCCACCGGGGTGGGCGGCATTTTGCGCGATGTCTTCACCATGGGCGCACGCCCCATCGCCTTGATGAATGCGCTGCGCTTTGGTGATCCAAGCCATCCCAAAACCCGCAGGCTGCTCAAAGGCGTGATCAGCGGCATTGCCGGCTATGGCAATTGCGTGGGTGTGCCGACAGTGGGCGGCGAAACCAATTTTCATGCGGGCTATGACGGTAACATTCTCGTCAATGTCCTGTGCGTGGGCGTGGCCCGCCAGGATCGGATTTTCCTCAGCGCCGCGCGCGGCGCGGGCGATCCGGTGGTGTATGTCGGGGCCAAGACCGGGCGGGACGGCATCCATGGGGCCACCATGGCTTCGGCCGAGTTTTCCGATGATGCGCAGGCCAGCCGGCCAACCGTGCAAGTCGGTGATCCGTTTCTGGAAAAGCTGCTCATCGAGGCCTGCCTCGAATTGATGGCCACCGATGCCATCTTGGCCATCCAGGATATGGGCGCGGCGGGGCTGACCTCCTCCAGCGTGGAAATGGCGGCCAAAGGCGGCTCTGGCATCGTGCTGGACATGGATGCCATCCCGGCGCGTGAGGCGGGCATGAGCCCCTATGAATTCATGCTTTCCGAAAGCCAGGAGCGCATGCTGTTGGTGCTCAAGCCGGGGCGCGAGAGCCAGGCCCAGGCCATTTTCAGCAAATGGGGGCTCGATGCCGTGGTCATCGGGCGCACCAATGACAGCGGCCGCCTGCAACTGGACTGGCGGGGCGCGCGCGTGTGCGACTTGCCGCTCGCGCTCTTGGCCGATGAAGCGCCCAAATATGAGCGGCCCTTCATCCGCCCCCCCATCCAGCCCAAGATCAGCCCGCAATCATGCGCGCCCGCTGACGCTGCGATCGCGCCGATCCTTTCACGCCTGATGGCCTGCCCGGACATGGCCTCCAAGCGCTGGATCTGGGAGCAATATGATCGCCATGTGGGCACCAATACGATCGCAGACAGCGGATCGAATGCCGCGATCATCCGCATCGGCGGCTCGGTGCGCGCCTTGGCCATGGTGTGCGATGTGACGCCGCGCTATGTGGCCGCCGATCCGTTTGAGGGGGCCAAGCAGGCGGTGGCCGAAACCTATCGCAATCTCTGCGCCGTGGGGGCAAGGCCGCTGGCCATTACCGACAATCTCAATTTCGGCAATCCCCAGCGCCCCGAAATCATGGGCCAGATCGTGGCTGCCATCGAGGGCATCGCCGCCGCCTGCACGGCGTTGGATTATCCCGTGGTGTCCGGCAATGTCAGCCTTTACAATGAAACCAATGGCGCTGCCATTCCGCCTACACCGGCCATCGGCGCAGTGGGCCTCATCGATGATTTTGCGCGCCGCGCCGGCCTGATCGGCCTGCAAGCAGGCTGGCGCATCCTGCTGATTGGGGCGGCTCAAGGCTGGCTGGGGGCCAGCCTCTATTTGCGTGAAATCGAAGGGCGCGAAGAGGGCCCGCCCCCGCCCGTCGATCTGGAGATGGAGCGCAGCACTGGCGCATTCGTGCGGGGTCTGATCGAAGCCGGCCAGGTGCGCATCTGCCATGATCTCTCCGATGGCGGGCTGGCCTGCGCGATCGCCGAACTGGCATTGGCCTCCGATATCGGCATCGCGCTATTCCCCCGATCGGCCCCTTCGATCGGCTGGTTTTTCGGCGAGGATCAAGCCCGCTATCTGATCGCCATCGCGCCGGAGCAAGAAGGCGAGATCAGCGAAGCGGCGCTGGCCGCGGGCTTACACATCGAGGCGATCGCCATCGCCGGCGGCTGCGAGATCGCCTTCAGCGCGGAGGACGCGATCGATCTGGCGCAATTGCGCCGCGCGCATGAAGATTGGCTGCCGAATTACATGGCCGGCTGATCGCGCGTCAGGGCCGCACGAACTCGATCGGGCTCTGCGTTTTGTCTTCAGCATGAACCCGCAGCGCGCGCTGGGCCGCCTCGATGACCGCCCCCAAGCTGCGCACCCTGCAGCCTGTGATGCTGCCATCCTTGGCATCGGTTTCGACTTCGATATCGGCCGGGGGCGCATCATCCACGATCACGTCCTCGCAGGCGATTAACTGCACATGGAGGCGCCGAAAGGGCGGATTCCACACGCCTTTTCCCGGGGAAAGCAGCAGATAGACGATTTCATCGCCGCGCACGGATTCGGCCAAGAAATTATCACCATCAGCCCTGGTGACGCGCACCAGATACGGGCCCTTTTCATCAGGCGGTACCGAATCCATGCTCCAGCCGCCCTCCTCGGCACGCTGGATGCGAGCCCAGGCGATGCACGTTTTCTCGGAAGGATCGGTCTTGGCAGGCACCAGCTTGCAGGTTTCGGGATCGCGCATGGCCCAAAGCCCTTCGCGCGCGGCAAAGCCGTTTTCATCCGCCCCGATCAGCAGCGGCTCATCGGCCGTCAACAGCGCGCAGCCCGAAAGCAGCAACAGCGCGCCAGCGGTCAAAATCCCTTTCACCATGGATGCACCTCAATGCCGCTGGCAGGTTTGGCCACAAAGGCGGCGCGATCAAGGCCAAATCAAAAGCCGGCGATGAGCGCCAGCCATTCCTCTTCATCCATTACTTGGATGCCCAGGGCCTGCGCCTCTTTCAGCTTCGAGCCAGCCCCAGGCCCCGCCACCAACAATTGGGTTTTCTTGGAAACGCTGCTGGCCACGATGGCCCCAAGCGCGCCAGCGCGGGCCTTGGCTTCATCGCGCGTCAGCTTTTCCAGGGTGCCGGTGAACACGATCGTCTTGCCCGCCAAGGGGCTGTTCTGGGCCGGGCGCTCCATATCCCTGGGGCGCAACCCATGTGGATAATC
>JAKFWI010000258.1 GCA_021731965.1 Hyphomonadaceae bacterium
ACCCCCATCAGGCGCTCGGCTGCGCGCAGCAATTGGTTTTCATCCGGGGCACACAAAGCGATGGCCTGGCCGGCATGGCCGGCGCGGGCGGTGCGGCCGATCCGGTGAACATAGGTTTCGGGCACCTCGGGTAGATCATATTGCACGACATGGGAAATTTCGGCCACATCAATGCCGCGCGCGGCGATATCGGTGGCCACCAGCACCCGCGTGCGGCCTGAGCGGAAGGCCTCCAAAGCGCGCTCCCGGTGGTTTTGCTTTTTGTTGCCATGGATGGCGTGGGCATCGATGCCGGCTTCGTACAGCTTTTGCACCACGCGGTCCGCCCCGTGCTTGGTGCGGGTAAATACCAAAGCGCGCGTTACGTCCGCGCCGCTGAGCAGGGTTTGCAGCTCGGCTTGCTTGGCACCATGGCTGGCAACCTGGATAACGCGCTGGGCCACCCGCTCCGGCGTGGAGGCCACCGGGGTCGCCTCAACCCGCACCGGATTGGTCAGGAATTCCCCGGCCAAAGCGGCGATTTCCTTGGGCATGGTGGCGGAAAACAGCAGCGTTTGACGCTCCTTGGGCAGCATGGCGCGGATTTTCTTAAGGGGCAGGATAAAGCCCAGATCCAGCATGTGATCGGCCTCATCGAGGATCAGCGTATCCACCCGGTCCAGCCGCGCCCCGCGCTGATTGATGAGATCGAGCAGCCGGCCTGGCGTGGCCACCAGCACGTCAACGCCCGGGTCCATGGCGCGCATCTGCCGGTTGATCGGCACGCCGCCAAACACCACGGCCACGCGCAGGCGCATGCCCTTGGAATACGTTTGGAAGCTGGCAGCAATTTGCGCTGCCAACTCACGTGTGGGGGCCAAAACCAGTGCGCGGGCGGTTTTTGGCTCCGCTTTGCGCGGCTTGGCCAAAAAGCGGTGCAGCACGGGCAAGGCGAAGGCCGCCGTTTTGCCGGTGCCGGTCTGGGCCAGGCCCAGCAAATCCGTGCCCGCCATCACGTGCGGAATCGCCGCGAGCTGGATGGGCGTGGGCGTGTCATAGCCTTTGGCGGCGAGCGCCGAGAGAATGGGCGCGGCCAGGCCGAGTTCAGAAAAAGTCATGAAATATTAGTGCTTTCGTCGAGCCCGCGCCATGCGGCGGCGGGCAGGCAGCCGAGACGGCGCGACGGAGAGGCGGGCAAACGCGCGTTTGGCCGGAAATCGGCGGCGCTGGCCTGAACAATCTGGTTGCGTATCGGAGGGAAGACCGGCGTGAGCCGGTAAAGGACACGCTATCGCAGCCGGGCAATGGCGCACTTCGCTGGATATGTCAATCCTCAAGGCGGATTTTGTGCTGCGAGTGCGAATGCTCTTGCAACACTAGACACGGTTGTGGGCCTCGTGTCATCAGGCTAGCATTAGAAAGTACGATTTGAATAATTAGCTGAGCCATCAATGTCCCCTTATCGCGGCCCCCCACAGGTAAACGTTTGCGACGAGGATTTGGTGCGGATACGGGCTTTGGCGAGCGAGCCATTGCGCGACGGGAAGTCTGTCCTAAGGCGTTTGGCAGAACGCAGCAGACGCATAGTTAGGCTTAACTATGTTGCGAGATTTCTCACAAGACATGACGACGCACGCCACGCGCTTAGAATGTTTAGCGCTGAAGAAAAGGAGGGTGGTGGAATTCACCCCTTGTGCGCGGCCCTGGCGGAGGCGGTGTTAAAAACCGCTGTTGAGTGCCTTCTTGATGCAAGGCCCCAGGCGGGACAAGACACGCGGGCGGGGAGACGGATTAGCGGAGGAGGCGTGCATGATCTTGTCAAGCAGTTCTTTCGCAAAGAAACAGAGCGCCGCTATGCCTTGGGAGCGATCACATACGACATCGCGGGTTATCTACCCAGCCCACCACTCAAACGCCTTCATAGGCATAAAGTGACCGGTATCTGCCGCGTGATACGCGATCGAACCGAAATCAAGATCCCCTGAATGCTTTAGTAAGTATTTAAGGCGAGCGGATCGCATAGGGGGATTAGTGGACTGGCTCCGAATAAAATTGGTTATCAGTAACTCGCAAATCGTTTCAGTCTTTGCGAGCTATGGAACGCTTGTCGCGCTCCCCGCGCTACTCCAATTCCAGCAAACTGACTCCCAGACGCACTTAGAGCATCAGTTCTTTCAGTTCAAAATGCGCATCTTGCTGGCGGAGCTGATGACGGCGCAATCATGGCTTATTATGGCCGCGACGGCCTGTTACGTACTTGCAACCGGTGCTTGCGCATTTTGCATGCCGAAATCTGTATCCATTTATGGTGGAATTTGGGACTTCATAAGTAAGGGCGAGGAAGTTAAGTCTCGTCTTACTGCGACTGTGGGTGACGAAAATCTAGACCTAGGGAAGGTCTTTCGTGATGATGTGCAAAGCCGGCCATATTTGCGGCTGACAGTCAGCGCTCTAATCATTATTTCGGTAGTAGCATTT
Organism: Hyphomonadaceae bacterium; assembly: GCA_021731965.1. Taxonomy (GTDB): domain Bacteria; phylum Pseudomonadota; class Alphaproteobacteria; order Caulobacterales; family Aquidulcibacteraceae. Next base: position 2,458 of record JAKFWI010000258.1, read on the forward strand.
CTGCTAAGCTTGATTTGTTCTTTTCTAACTCTAGGCGCCGCTCTGGTATAGTTAAGCCCGTGTCTGCAAGATCAAGATAGTAATTTACAAGATCCGAAACTCCAGTGCTATGGCCTTGTTTGAGAGCGACTGCGAGGTCGCGCACGCCGCTGTTTGAGGCGCTTCGACTTTTCTGCGAGCGCCGTGAGGCGCTCAGCGGTGTCGACGATGATGTTTTCTGCATTGATCTGCTCCTGGATCATCAAGGCGCATACAAGCGAGCGAGATAGCCCAGATTTCTCCGCAACGGCATAGATGAAATCCCTTTGTAGCGGTTCTAGCCGGACATGTACACCCTTGAGCACGACATCTCCGATTAGATTCGAATCGAATGTCGATGAACGAAGTTAAGGAAGGGTTGTCGGTGGATCAAGAGGGATTGTCGGGGCAAGACGGCTTGGGGTGGGATTTGGGTCTGGCAAGTATCTCGTGTCCGATGCGAGGCTCTGGTGATCCCGTCAGATTTCATTGCGCAGCAGTAGCGCGGTGGTAGTTTTGGGACGGAAGCGCCAGAGCGCAGTGCGATCTCGGATTTCCCGCCAAGCTTTATCTCGGGCCCTCTCCCAAGGACGCCGCCAGCAAGGCCGCCCTTTCCTCGGCCAGCAAAGGCCGCCAGTGGCCTTCCTCAAGGGGGGCGAGATGGAGGGGCCCGATGCGGGTGCGCAAAAGATCGGTGACCACCAAGCCAACGGCCTCGCACATGCGGCGGATCTGGCGATTGCGCCCCTCAAACAGCACAAAGCGCACGCGCTCATCGGGCAGCACCTCGACTTGCGCGGGCTTGAGCTGGCGCCCGTCCAGTTCCAGCCCATGGCGCAGCAGCGCCAGCTTCGCCTCCGTCAGCCGCCCGGCCACGCGCACCGAATATTCCTTATCGAGCGCGGATTGCGGGCCGATCACGGCCTTGGCCAGGGTCCCATCCTGTGAAAGCAAAAGCAAGCCGCGGCTGTCTTGATCGAGGCGCCCCAAAGGGGCCAAAGAGCAATCGCTGGCTGGGATTTCCCCAACGCCGCCGGCCAGATTGGCCCTGGTCAACAGGCGCGCGGCGGGAATCTGGCCGGGCTCCGGCTGAGCTGACACATAGCCCATGGGCTTATGCACCAAAACGCTGATCTGCCGATCCAGCTGAAGGCTGGCCCCATCGGCCAGGACAAGTGTTTGCCCCGTTGCGATCTTTCGCCCGGCATCGGTGACGATCTCCCCGTCGATGGTGATCAAGCCTTGGGCGATCAGCCCTTCTGCCTCGCGCCGAGAGCACACGCCGGCCTGCGCCAGCCATTTGTTGATGCGCTGCGGCAAATCCCCATCATAGGTCTTGGAAAAAGCCATAAGCGGGTCAGCGGTCGTTCGCATAACTGGCCAGCGATTCCAGCTGGGCGGGCGAGGCGGTTTCTGGGATCGGGATCAAAACCCCAGGCCGTGGGGCCCGCGCGCCAGGCAGGGCCCTGGGCCTTGACCAGCTTTTGGCCTCGTTGCGCGTGCGATAGCGCCACCAGCGCGTCTGCTGGCGAGCCGTATCGGCGCCCAAAAGCGCAGAAGCGATCAGGCGGCCTTTGCCGCGCGCATTGATCTGCAGGCTGCGCAATTCGAGATATTCCGATTTCCAGCCGCCGCGATTGAGGGCCTTGGGGAAAGGCAAGATGGCGCATTGGGCACTGCGCAGGCCATCCGTGCTGCGCATGACGGTAAAGCTTTGGCCTGGCCCTTCGATCTGCAAGTGCGTGACGATGATCACCAAGGGGGAGGAAGAGGAAACATAGGCGCTGAGCGTCGATTCGCCATCGGCCGGCAAAAACGCGCGCCACGCGCCGCCTTGCTGCACGAACAGGACCGCGCCATGCACGCCTTCGCCATCGCCCGATTGGGCGGCCTCGCGCAAATAGGATAAATGCCCCAACAGGAAAGGCGGGATTTTGCCGTTGCCGGCAAAGCCTTGCATGGCCTGGGCGCGCGCATCGGCGACGAGCTGCGCCTCCAGCGGGATTTCCCGCAAACAGGCGTGCGCCGAAGGGGCAAGCGCCAGCCCGGCGAGCGAAATCGCGCAAAGCGCACCACCCAGGGAAATTGAAACACGTCTGGCCATGGAAGCTCTCCACCGTTCAGGCGTTCTGGCCTATAGCCACAAAAACCAAGGCGCTGAAACGGCGATTGCAACCCGCGCTCAGCACGGTCTAAACGGGCGGGAGCGGCCCAAAAAACCCATCCACCCGCGCCACTTTGCCATCCGGGGCCAAAGCCACGGCATCAAAACCGATGACCGAATGAGACGGATCAACGACGACAACCCAGGAATAGCGGGCTCGATCATGGTGCTGATCGATGCCGCTGGTGCGGATCACCTCGGCATTGGGCATGCGCACGCGGAAATCGCGGACCATGTCGGCAAAGGCATCAATCCCGCGGATCGCGTAATTGGGATCGACAAACTCGACATCGGGCGCGACGCCGTGCTCCAGATGGCCGCGGATTTGGCTCAAATCCCGCTCATTCCAGGCACGCATCAAAGCGGCAAACGGGGGGGCGATTTCGGCCATGGCTTTCCTTATAAAATGTTACCCTGCCAACAGTCTGGCACTTGTTTACATAGCGCGGCTGGCGTCGGCGCGAAAGCCTCTGCATAGAAGCCTGGCGGCCATCTTGCCGGCGAGCTGGGGTGAATCATGAGCATGGCGCGCAACACGGCAGTGATTGCCAGCTTGACTTTGGTCAGCCGCCTTTTGGGCTTTGCGCGCGATCTGGTGTTGGCGGCGGCCTTAGGGGCGGGACCCTTTGCGGATGCCTTTTTGGCGGCGCTGCGTTTTCCCAATTTGTTTCGGCGCTTGTTTGCCGAGGGGGCCTTCGCGCAGGCCTTCGTGCCCATCTATTCCAAAACCCTGGCGGCCGAGGGCGAAGAGCGCGCCGATGCTTTGGCCTCCGAGGCGCTGAGCGTGTTGCTGGCCGCCACCACGGTGCTGACCGTATTGGTCATCCTGGCCATGCCTTGGCTCAACCATGTCTTGTTCGCGGGCTATGTGAATGAGCCGGCGATCTTTGATCTCGCCACTTTGTTGACCCGTGTCACCATGCCTTATCTCGTGGCCATGACGCTGGCCACGCTGTTTGGCGGCATGCTCAATGCGCGCGGGCGCTTCGTGATGGCGGCGGCGGCACAGAGCCTGCTCAATCTGACCATGCTGTTGGCTCTGGGGCCCATGGCCTTGCGCCTGTTGGCCCCCAAGACCTTCCATTTTCTGCACGCCTGGCCGCCCGAACAGGCGGCTTTGGTGGCGGCAGTCGCGGTGACTATTGCCGGGATCGGGCAGGCGGCGCTGGTTTGGCACGGGGCTGCCAGAGCGGGGGTGCGCACGCGGCTGAGCTGGCCGCGCATGACGCCGGCGGTGCGCCGCCTGATCGCCGTGGCCGTGCCGGGGGCGATTGCGGGGGGCGCGTTGCAGATCAATATCGTTGTCAGTCAGGCTTTGGCCTCGTTCGAGCCGGGCGCGATCACCTATCTCAATTACGCCGATCGGCTCTATCAGCTGCCTTTGGGTCTGATCGGCATCGCGGTGGGGGCGGCCATGCTGCCGCGTTTGTCTCGGCTGGTACAAGCGGGGGATGGAGCCGGCGCGCGCGCGGCTTTGGAAGAAGCCGTGGCGCTATCTATGGCCTTCACCTTGCCGGCGGCGGCCGCCTTCCTGGTGGCCCCGTTTTGGATCATCGACGGCGTGTTCACCCGCGCGGCGTTTTCGGCCCAAAATGCCAGGGCCACGGCCGATGCGCTCTTTCACTATGGCTGGGGCGTGCCGGCTTTCGTGCTCGCGAAAATCTATGCCCCGGCCTTCTTTGCGCGGGAAAACACCAAGGGACCCATGCGCTTTGCGCTGATTTCCATGGCGCTCAACATGGCGCTTGGCGCGAGCTTGTTCTTCGCTTTACGCGCGGCGGGGGCACCGGGCTTTACCGGCTTGGCCATTGCCACCAGTTTCTCGGCCTGGGCCAATGTGGCGCTGATGATACGCTCTTTGGTCAAACGCCAGGAATATGATTTGCTGGGCGTCGTACGCGGGCGCTTGCCGCGGGTATGCGCGGCGGCGGGCGTGATGGCGGGCCTGATCTGGCTGGCGCAAACCCAGCGCACCACGCTTGAAGACCTGCTGGGCGGCAAGGAAATCGCGGTGCTATTGGCCGTGGGTGCGGGTGCAGCGGCCTATGCCGTGCTCGCCTTCGTGTTTGGCGCGGTGACCCTGCGCGAGCTGCGCGGGGCTTTCCAGCGCGAACCCGGCGGCGCGGCCCCTTCAAGCTTTGATATCTGAAGACTCCTCAATCCGCGCTTTGCTCGCTACACTATTGGGCAGAGCTCAATTTGGAGGGAAGCATGCGCTTAACCGGACCTTTGCTCGCGGGGTGTGCGTTGCTCGGCTTTGCGGGCATTGACAGCGCCCATGCCGAATGGCGCAAAGCCGAAAGCCGGCATTTCGTGGTGTATGGGGAAACCTCAGAGGCCTCAATTCGCCAGACCAGTGTTGATTTGGAGCGCTATGACGCTGTGCTGCGCCTGCTCACGGGCCTGAAGGACGATACTCCGGCCGTTAAGCTGAACATCTTCCTGCTGGGCGGAACGAGTGATTTGGCCGCGGTGCAGCCAGCGTTTAGGAACAGCACTGTTCGAGGGTTTTATACCGCTCAGCCAGATTTAATTGCGGCGTTTGCAATCAATACCTCCGTGGAAAATTTAAATGGTATTGAGGTGATAAACCACGAATATGCGCATCATTTTATGCTGCAAAATTTCCCCGCCGCCTACCCCACGTGGTTTGTTGAAGGTTTTGCCGAATACGTCGCAACCATAAAGGTTAGCGACACAGGGTTTGAATTTGGGAAGTTCAATAATGGCCGGGCTCTGACCTTAGCCGAAACAGGTTGGACTTCGATGAAAGAGATACTGACTCAGCCTTTGTCAAAGCTAAGGCGGGGGCAGGTTTACGATATCTATGCCCAGGGCTGGCTGACGGTGCATTATTTCTATTCGGACAACGCAAAAAAGGATTCCTTGCAGCAATATTTGGGGGCATTGAATGACGGCGCGCCCAATAATGAAGAAACGCTTCAAAAGTATACCGGGTTTGAGTTTAAGAAATTGGATTCTGCGCTGCGTGACTACATGCGCCGCGACCTCAAATATAACAAAATTTCAGGATGGAAGCTCCCTATCGCTGACGTCAAGGTTCAGGCTCTCGGCAAGGGGGCTGGCGGCATTCTCTTGTTATCGCAGCGGGTACGCATGGGAATGGGCGATAAGCCAGACAAGGGCTTGCTCGCCAGGGCGCAAAGCGCGGCGAAAGATCGACCAAACGACCCGGAGGCGCAATTGATGGCAGCGCGGGCAGAGATCATGCTTGGCGACACTGCGCAGGGACGGGCTTTGGCGCAATCCTTTGCCGCAACGGATGCGGATAATGCCGAGGCGCATTATCTAATAGGGCTCAGTTACATGCAGGAAGGCCGAGCCAAGCCAGAGGAGAAGGCCGCGAAGTTCAAAGAGGCGCGGCGGCATTTGGCGCGGGCCTTCAAGTGTGACCCGAATCATGTCGGTGCTCTTTACCAAACCGGGCTCAGCCTTATGGCGACCGGTACCATGACAGAAAACACGGCCAACATCATGCTGCTCGCGCACCAATTGGCCCCGCAGGTGGATGAGATTTCTATTGAGGCGGCCTCCGCCTTGGCCGGCATTGGCAAAAAGGATGCGGCAATCGCCATGCTGCAGCCCGTGGCCAGCAATCCGCATGGCGGCAAGAAGAGCGAGCGGGCGCAGGCGCTGATCGATGGGTTGCGCGGGGTGGTGCCGGCCAGCGACGGCACCGAAGCTGCGCCCACGAACAGCCCGCCTGCCGGTTAAGCGCCACGTGCGGCTATTGCGCCGACCAGGGCAAGGTGATGCGCAGGCCCTCGCCGGGCGTCTGCGCCGTTTCCTCTGCGGCAGGCGGCGCGTCTTGCGCGAGCGCGCCATTGGCGACCGCCTGCTGGGCGATCGGGTTGGCGGGATCGACAACCAGCGCCTTTTGACTGATGCGCACCTCGTAAAGCGCGCCATCGGCCAACGGCATATAAACGGCGCTGCCAAATTCCCGCTGGCTGAACGGTGCCCAATTGCCCAAGGAATGGGACAGCTTCACCACATCGATGCCGGGGCGCTCGGTGATCAGATCTTGCGCGGCAGCCGTATTGCGCTGCGCGCCGCTGAGATGGCGCCCCCAGAGGCGCTGCAGCTCGAACTGGGTATCGAGACCGAGAATATTGGCCCAGGGCTTCCAGGCGATGACGCGGGCATCCATCTGCCATTGATCGCCGGTAATGCTATACACCTGGGCGGGCCGGCCGGTTTCGGCGACGGTAACGTCGAACGCGCGCTCCCCCGTTTTGGCGACGGCCACGGTGGCCACCGGCTCTTCCCAGGAAAGGCGCGTATAGCTTTGGATGTTGAGCGCCAGAAGGCTGACGGCGGCGGCCGCGGCCAGGAAAAAACCGCCCCCCGCCATTCCGCGGAACGCCTTGAAAAACTTGCCGCGAAACAGCGAGCCGATCACCCCGATCAACAGCAGCGCGCCCAGCAGGGCGGCTAGCCCCGGCACGATCCACCAAATTCCCGACATGCGCCCCTCCCGAAAACGTCCAGAATGGCTTGTAACGCGAAAAGGGCGGCCCGCGCCAGCCGTTCAGCAGCGCGGTGCCCAGTCCGTCAGAGCGGATCCCGATTTGACCTATCGCAGGTCAAATCGGGTGAATCCGCTCTACACTCAGTGATTAGACCCGTTCTGTTGCGAAAACCGCGTCATACTTTTCGGGAACGGGTCTAGACGAGCGGTGCCTCTACAGATAGCCAAACAGCGTTAGCGCTAGCACCGCTTGGCAACCAAAGCCGACAATAAACGCCAAGGTGCGCACCAGCGGCACCGCCAGCAAATACACGAAATAGTGCAGAATGCGCGCGAAGAAATACACCATCATGGCCAGGGCCGTATGGGACGTGCCCAAGCCCAACGAATGCACCATCAAAGCCAGCGGTGCGATCACCACCAGGTTTTCCACGGCATTGGCATGCGCGCGCTTGGCGCGCAGCGCCCAATCGGCGTTGTGCGGATGCGCCGCGGTCGGGTCCCACAAAGCGGCGATCGGCCCCAATTGCAAGATGAGCTGCAAAATGTAAGGCAGCCACAGGCAGCCCGTCAGGACTGCGACACTCGCCAGCCAGAACAATTCCGGTGTTTGCGCGTAGGACACAATATTCTCCCCAAAACGAGCCCGGGGGTGCTTGCTGCTACCCCGTGGCGGGCCAGCTTGGAACAAAAACGCCTGCAAGGGAACCCAATTGATGCCCAGCGCGACGATACCTTTGATGGCGCGCGCCGAGCGTGGCTCTAATCCGCCACGTTTGGCGGCAGGATTTCGGCGATCAGCAGGGTCGCGGGGCGCGGGCCGGGATTTTCCCAAGAATGGGTGATTTCGGCCGTGGCCAGCACGCGATCGCCCGTTTGCCGCTCGATTCCCTTCGATTGCCCTTCGCGGTGTTCCAGGACAATTCCTTGCGCGATGTAGATGATGGCCGGGCGATCGCCATGGGCTTGCACGGGCAGCCGGGTGCCTGGTGCCAGCTCAATCATGCGCATGCGGAAGGTACGATCCTTGGCCGCGGGCAAGCTGGTGAAGGCATCACCAAGCGGGATGGTTTTGGTATCGAGCACGAGGGGCGCGATTTCAGGGGCGGAAGCCAAGGGCAAGAGGGCTTCGTGGGCTGCCGGCGGACGGGTGGTTTGGGCAAGTCCGGCGGCCGAGATGGCCATGAGCGCGGCAAAACCGCCAAGCGCGAGGCGAGGATGTTTCATGCCTTTATTCTCCTTTGTTGCCGGCGGCTTTGTAGACATCGACAACATACCAAATCGCTGTTTGGTCGCTCGTGTTGCGCCACCAATGGGCCATGTTCACATCGGCAGAAAGATCGCCTTGACGGTGATGCAAGACTTCCTTGCGATCGCTGCGGTGTTGATCGACCGGCACATTGACCATGTAACTAAATGCCGGGCGCCCATGGTGATCATGGATGCGAATAATGCCGCCGGGCTTCACGACAATATACCGGCCCCGCATGCGATATCCCTCAAAGCCAGGGATCTGCTGCGCGATATCAAATTCTTGCGGAGATTCCGTGCTGTTGCCCTGGCCAAGAGCCGGACCGGCGAGCCCGTACATGGTCAGCGTGCCATTTTTCCAAAACCAAAGCCCATAGCCACTTGCCGCCAGGACAAGCGCCGCCAATGCGCCCAAAACCCATTTCATTTGCAGCCTCCAAGACATTTTAGCGCGCTTTTCACGGGCTTAGCGCCCGGCCCGCCCAATGTCTTGCCCGAGGCCTCGCACGATTTCGTGGGCCGCTGATCAGCCTTCGCTTGCGCCAATGCCCATGGAGGTGGACAAACGGGCGTAGGCGCTGGCCGCCTCCGCCTGGGCCGCGGCCAGTTCAGACCGTGCCTGGAACATGACTTGTTCCGCCACCAAGACATCCAGCAAGGGCGTTAGGCCCGCATCATAGCGTGAGCGCGCCAAATGCGCGGCATCGGTGGCGGCCGTTACGGCGACGGCATGGGCGCTGGCGCGGCGCTGGGTTTCGATCCCGGCGATCAGTGCGCGCTCCACCTCTCCGAGGGCATCCTCAGCGGCGTTGCGATATTCCAAGGCCGCGCGCTGCAGCCGGGCATCGGCACCCGCGCGTGCGCCCTCCAGACGGCCAAAGGTCAACAATGGCGCGGCGAGCGAGCCCGCCACATTATAAATCCCGCCATTGGCGGTGAAGGGCGTTTCCGGGTCATTCCACTGCACGCCCACCAGGCCGGAAAAGGTCAGCTTGGGGAAGAAATCGCGCCGTGCGGCCTGGGAATCGAAGCCTGCCGCGCGCAAACGCTGCTCGGCGGCGCGCAGATCGGGCCGGCGCGCCACCACCTCGATGGGGGCCGAGAGCCGCTGGCCCAAATCCGCGTGCGGGGGCGGGGCGGTCGGCTCCAGTGCCCCGCGCAAGGTGCCCGGCGGCTTGCCGAGCAGCGCCTCAAGGCTGAGGCGCGTTTCTGCGGCGGCCTGTCGGGCCGCGGCGGTCAAAGCGATCGCGTTGGCCATCGCCGTTTTGGCCTGTGCGGGATCCAGCGCCGAGACCAGACCGGCCGCTTCCCGGGCGCGCGCCAAAGAGAGGGTCTCAACCAGAATGTTGGCGGTATCTTGCGCGGCCAGCAGGCGGTTTTGCGCTTCGCGGAATGAGAAATACAATTGCGCGACGGTCAAACGGGCGCTCATGCGCGCTTCGCTGACCGCGAAGGCCGCCTCGGCGGCGCTGGCCTTGGCCGATTTGGCGCGGGTGCGGTTGGCCCCGAAAAAATCGGGATCCCAAAGCGCGCTGGCCGCCGCGCTGGCGCTGCGGGCGCTGGCGAAGGGCCCGCCATTGCCGTTGCGGCGGGAGGTCCCGCGTGTTTCGCCGTTGAGCTCTGGGGTGAGCGCGGCGCGGGCGCGCTTGAGCCCGGCGCGGGCCTCATCCAGGCGCGTCTGGGCGATGGCCACTTCGTCAATGCGGCCGGCCTCATCCATCCAGGCGTTCAACAAAGGGTCACGAAAGGCGGTCCACCAGCGCTCTTCGATTTCGCTGGCCGGCAGCGCGGCACCGTCAAGGGTATCCCACCCCGCCGGGATAGCCCGAAGAGGGGGAGTTGGCGGCGTGGCGCAAGCGGCCAAAGCGCCCGTGGCCAGCAGCAACAGACGCATTTTCATGGCTGTTGGCTCACTGGCTTGGTTGCGAAGGGCAGATCCTTGGCCTCGATCGACACATCCATGCGTTGGCCAATGAAGGCGCGGTCCTTGACCGGATCGAAGGCGTAGATCGCCTCTATCACCCGGCTGTCAACCCGCTCTGCCCCGCCGGCCAGCGCCCGCTTTTCGATGGCTTCGGGCTCGAAGCGTACAAAGCGCAAAGCCACGGGCGTTTGGCTCGCTCCGCGCAGCGCACCCATGGCTTTGGCTTCTGGCCGTACCCGCGCGATGTCGGTTTCGTCGATTTCGACACGCACATGCAATTGCTCGCCGGCACCCATCGCCACCAAAGGCTGGGCCAGGGGGCCCGCAGGTGCGAATTCACCGGGCCGGGCGTTGACGCGCCAAACCTTGCCCGCCATCGGCGCACGGACGGTGAGGCGGTCGAGATCGGTGGCCACCACGCGCATTTGCGCCTGGGCGAGTTGTAGCGTGGCCTGTGCCTGTTCGGCTGCGGCCTCGGCCTGGCGGGCGGCGAAGCGGCGGCGCTCCACTTCGTCGGTGCTGACCGCGCGTGGATCGGCGACCCCCTCGAACAGGCTGAGGCGTTGGCGCTCATCGTCCATGCGCACCTTGGCCCCCGCCAGCGCCGCCTGCGCTTGCTCGACCCCGGCTTTGGCAGCGGCGAGCAGCGCCGCTGCGGCGCGCGTATCCAAGGAAAACAACGGCGCGCCGGCCTTGACGGTATCGCCCGCTTTGACATGGACTCTGCGCACCACGCCCGGCAATTCCGAGGCGATCGCGATCAGCTCGCTGGAGGGCTCCACCACGCCGATGCCGGCCACGGTGGACGCGAAAGGGGAAATCGGCGGGGCGAGCAAGGGCTCGGTTTGCGCCCGCCCAGGCCGCAAGGATGCAACGATGGCAAAGCCGAGCAAGCCAATTGCAATGGCCGGCAAAGCAAAGCGGATCGCGGGATTAGTGGGCATGGATTCCCTCCGGAAGCGTATTGGTGGCGCTATCGCCGACAATGCGGCCATCCTCCATGGCGAGGATGCGATCGGCGTAGCGGTAAATGCGGTTATCATGGGTGACGACCAATACGGCGCGATTGGCATCCGCGGCGGCCTGGCGCATCAGATCCATCACGTGCTGGCCGGTCTCGGCATCCAAAGCGGCGGTGGGCTCATCGCACACCACCAGGCAGGGTTTGTGCACGATGGCGCGCGCGATGGCCACGCGCTGCTGTTGGCCGCCGGAGAGCTGGCGCGGCAATTTGCGGGCGTGGGGACCCATGCCCAGCCCCTCGAGCACCTCCAGCGCGCGCGCCGCCGCGATCTTCAGAGGTTGGCCGGCGGTGACCAAAGGGATGGCG
>JAKFWI010000121.1 GCA_021731965.1 Hyphomonadaceae bacterium
AGGCCGGCGAGATCGGCTCGCCCGATGATGCCGCCGGAAAGTTCACCGCCCAGGTTTTGGGCTCCACCGAGACGGTCTGGGCCGATCTCTTTCAGCGTGATGCCCTGCCTGGAGCCAGCGGCGCCTATCCCGCGCCGCGCTTGGTGCTGTTCGATGGCTCCACCAACACGGCCTGCGGCCTTGGCGAGACGGCAGCCGGCCCATTCTATTGCCCCGGCGATCGCCAAGTTTATATCGATCTCGCCTTTTTCCGCGAACTGGCCAGCCGCTTCAAAGCCCCCGGGGATTTCGCGCAGGCTTATGTCATCGCGCATGAAGTCGGCCATCATATCCAAACCGTGACGGGCATCGCTGACGAGGTGCGCGCATCGCGTGCGCGCGGCGGCGGGCGCGGCAGTGATGGCCCGCAGGTGCGGCTCGAATTGCAGGCCGATTGCTTTGCCGGGGTGTGGGGCTATCACGCCGCCCAGGCCGGGCAGATCGAGCCGACGGATCCGCAAGAGGCCCTCACCGCCGCCAGCGCCATCGGCGATGACACCTTGCAGCGCCAGGCCAGTGGCCGGGTCGTTCCCGATAGCTTCACGCATGGCTCCTCCGAGCAGCGGGTGCGCTGGTTCCAGCGCGGCTTCCAAAGCGGGGATCCTGGGGTGTGCGATACCTTTTCGGCGGCCACACTTTAGGTGCTGCGCGACATGCGCATTCATTGGCCCTGCGCGCCCCAGGAGAAACAGCCTTGAAAGCGGCGGCCATCATCGTTGCGGCCGGGCGCGGGGAGCGCGCCGGGGGGCCCCTGCCCAAGCAATACGCCCCAATCGGCGGCAAGCCGGCGCTGCGCTGGTCCATCGAGGCGTTCGCCGCCCATCCGGCCTTCGAGGCCATCGTGCTGGTGATTGATCCGGCCCATGAAGCCCATTTTCGCGCAGCCGCCGCCGGCCTGGATTGCCAGATCGTTCCGGGCGGAGCGGTGCGCTCCGCCTCCGTGCAGGCCGGGCTGGAAGCGTTGCGCAGCTCTGCACCGGATTTGGTGTTCATCCATGATGCCGCGCGCCCCGGCTTGGATGCCAATATGCTCGACGCGCTGATCCGGGCCTTGGGCAGCCATCACGGCGCGGCCCCGGCTTTGCGAGTCGCTGATGCACTGAAGCGCGCCGATGGCCAGTTTGTGCACGAGGATGTTTCCCGCGATGGCCTGGTGCGCGTACAAACGCCGCAAGCGTTTCGCTATGCGGCTATTCGTGAGGCCTTCCAGGCACTGACCCCCGAGGCGCAAGTGGATGATGATGTGGCGGTGGCCAGAGCGGCCGGCTATGCCATTGCCTTGGTGCCCGGTGCCGCCAGCCTGGCCAAGATTACCTATCCGGAGGATTTCGCTTTGGTTGAGCGCCTGATCAGCCCCGCTACGCTCATTCCCCTCGTTGGCCACGGCATCGATGCCCACCAATTCACCGAGGGCGATTTCGTGACGCTGTGCGGCGTGCGCATTGCCCACAGCCAGGCTTTGCTTGGCCATTCTGATGCCGATGCCGGCTGGCACGCTTTGACCGACGCCATCCTTGGCGCGATCGGGGAAGGCGATATCGGCGATCATTTCCCGCCCACCGATCCCAAATGGCGCGGGGCCGATAGCGAGCAATTCTTGCGGCACGCGCTGCATTTGATGGAACAAGCCGGCGGGCGCCTGGCCCATTGCGACATCACCATCGTCTGCGAGCGCCCGCGCGTGAAGCCGCACCGCGAGGCCATGCGCTCCCGCACCGCCGAGGTCACCGGCCTGGCACTGGCCCGCGTCAATGTCAAAGCCACCACCACGGAGGAAATGGGCTTTACCGGGCGGCGCGAAGGCATTCTGGCCACCGCCACCGCCACCGTGCTGGTTCCGGGCTGATGTTTGACGCCGCCCTTTTGGATCTGGCGCGGCTGACTTTGTTCGAGGCCGAGGAAAAGCGGCTGCGGATTGCCACGGCCGAGAGCTGCACCGGCGGCCTGATCGCGGCTTTGCTCACCCACATCCCGGGATCGTCTGCGGCGTTCGAGCGGGGCTTTGTCACTTATTCCAACCGCGCCAAAAGTGAGATGCTGGGCGTGCCGGGGGATTTGATCGCCGATCGCGGTGCCGTCAGCGAGCCGGTGGCCAGGGCCATGGCCGAAGGCGCGCTTAGCAATTCCCACGCGCATGTCGCGGTGTCGGTCACGGGGGTGGCGGGGCCAGGCGGCGCCAGCGCGCTCAAGCCTGTTGGCCTCGTCCACCTCGCTTGCGCGCGCTCCGGCCGCGCCATTTTGCACCAGCGCCTCGAATTGGGCCCCATGAGCCGCGCGGAAATCCGCCTGCACGCTGTGGAAACCGCGCTCACGCTGCTGCGCGCCATGCTGGCATGATGGTGGGCAATCCGGCTGTGCGAAGGGGAAGCGGATCACGATCTGCGTGAATCGCGTCAAAGCGCACAATCAACGCGGCGACTCACACATTGGCCCCAAAGCGCCGGTTCGCCTCTTCCTCGAAGGCTTGCATGATCTTTTGGGCCGCCCGTTCGCGGTTGGCACCCGCCAAAGCGTTGAGGATGGGATTGCGAAACTCATAGACGATGAAAAAGCGCACACGCGCGCCGCCGCCTGGCTGCGGCTCGAAGCGCCATTGGTTTTGCAAGGATTTGAACGGGCCGCTGACCAAAGCCACGTCCACCTCGCCTTTGCTCGGCTCGCTACGCACCCGGGTGGCGAAGCGCTCGGTGATCGCCTTCCAGCCGACCACGGCTTCGGCCACGCCCTCCCAGCCGCCGTGATCCAGCGCGGTTTCGCGCAAAATCCGCAGGGATTGAATCCAGGGGATGAATTTGGGATAGCCGCGCACATCCCCCACCATGCGGCAGAGATCTTCCGGCGCGAAAGGCAGGCTGCGCTCGGCCTCAAGCACGGTCGCGGCCATCAATCGGCGCTGGCCAAGCGCGCGGCCCGCAGCTGCGCGAAATCCTCATCGGCATGGTAGCTGGAGCGGGTCAGCGGGCTGGCGGCGGCCAGCAAAAAACCCTTGGCCTCGGCGATGGCCTTGAAAGCCGCAAACTCTTCCGGCGGCACGAAGCGCTCCACCGCCGCATGCTTGCGGGTGGGCTGAAGATATTGGCCGATCGTCAGAAAATCCACGCTGGCTGAGCGCATATCGTCCATCACTTGCATGATTTCCGACTTGCTTTCGCCCAGACCGACCATCAAGCCTGATTTGGTGAACACTCGCGGATTGCGTTCCTTGACCCGCTCAAGCAAACGCAACGAATGGTAATAACGCGCCCCCGGGCGGATCGAGAGGTAAAGCCGCGGCACCGTCTCGAGATTGTGGTTGAACACATCCGGGCCGGCATCGATAACTTGCTCAGCGGCACCGGCTTTGCGTAGAAAATCGGGCGTCAGCACCTCAATGGAGGTGTGCGGCGACGCGGCGCGGATGGAGCCAATCGTCTCTACAAAGTGCGCAGCGCCGCCATCCTCGAGATCATCGCGATCCACCGAGGTGATCACCACATGCGCCAGCCCCATGGCCGCCACGGCATCTGCCACCCGGCTGGGCTCGCTGGCGTCCAGTGGACCAGGCAGGCCCGTGGCCACATTGCAAAAGCTGCAGGCGCGGGTGCACACCTCGCCCAAAATCATGAAGGTCGCGTGGGATTTGGTCCAGCACTCGCCAATATTGGGGCAGGCCGCCTCCTCGCAGACGGTAACGAGGCCCTTGTCGCGCACAATGGCCCGCGTCGCCTCATAGCCTGTGCCGGAAGGGGCTTTTACGCGGATCCAATCGGGCTTGCGCTGAACGGGCGTATCAGGGCGCTCGCGCTTTTCCGGGTGGCGCGCAGCCCGCAAAGCGTTGGCATCGATCAAGGT
This sequence comes from Hyphomonadaceae bacterium, assembly GCA_021731965.1. Taxonomy (GTDB): domain Bacteria; phylum Pseudomonadota; class Alphaproteobacteria; order Caulobacterales; family Aquidulcibacteraceae. The sequence continues at coordinate 3,871 of JAKFWI010000121.1, forward strand.
GGCCATGGCTTACCCTTTCTTTGGCTGCGCCACGCGCGCCAGCACCGCACCGCCCAGCCCCAGACCGATCGCACCGGGCGCAACGAGGCCGCCAATCCAGGGCACCATGCCAGCCAAGCTGAAAACCGTCACCCCCAGAAGCAGATGCCCCCAGCTGGAGCTGCGGCGCGGGGAAAGCTCCAGCACCGCGCCGCCCAGGGCCAAAGCGGACAGCACAAAGCCGATACCAGCGGCCAGCGGCACCGCAAGCAGAAGGAGCAGCACCACCGGCAGCCCGATCACGCTGATCCCCAGCAGCGCCCCAACCAATGCCGCGAGCATGGCCGCACCCAGGCCTGCCACACACGCCATGCCTGGCTCGCGGCGCACGCTGCGCACCGCACGGGCCGCCCATTGCGGGGCCAGGATCAGCACGATTGCCCCAAGTAAGAGCGCGCTGAGCGCCAGCGCCAGACGCTGCAGCCAGCTATTGGCGAACACGCCTCCATCGCTGCCGCCCAGGCCCCGCCAGCGCCAGGCGGCCGCCTTCTCGATCTTGCCCCCTACGCCGCCATGAATGATGGCGTCATCGCTGATCATCGGCATGCTCTGTGAGCGCCAGCGCAAGCGCCCATTAATCGTGGCATCCGGGCCAATGATGATGCGCCGCGCATCGATGACCAAATCGCCACCGATTTGCGCATCGATCGCGACCTGATCGGCGACGACATCCAAATCCCCGTCGATACGGCCCTTGATCAGCACATCCTCGCCGGCAATGCGGGCATCCTGGCCGATCCGGCTCTCGCTGCGCAGCTCGATATCTTCGCCGACGGCCCAAAAATCATCCCCGACCTCACCGTCCAGCACGATGGAGCCCGCGGCCAACGAAACCTCCCCCGAGGCCGTGCCGGTTTGCTCATATTGGCCCGCCAAAGCCCGGATATCGCCCCCGACATCGCCCAAGACCTGGATTTCCCCCGAAGCGATCAGCGCATCGCCGCGCACCACGCCGATCACGCGCACCGAGCCCGCGGCCACCGCGGCATCGCCCGTGCGGTTCGGTACTTCGACGGCCCCGCCGAGCCAGCCCGCCGGCTCAGCAGTCGGGGAGCACGCGCAAAGCGCCGCCGCCATCATGATCCCCAAAACCCGCCGCACGGCTGGCTTCTCCAATTTCAGACGTGCAAGACGCGGCCGTAGGCGTCGAGCACCGCTTCATGCATCATTTCTGACAAAGTCGGGTGAGGAAACACGGTTTCCATCAATTCCCGCTCCGTCAATTCGCCGGTCATGGCGATGGCATAGCCCTGGATCAGCTCCGTGACCTCGGCCCCGACCATGTGCGCGCCGAGCAATTCACCGGTATTGGCATCGAAAATGGTTTTGACCATGCCGTCTGGCTCGCCCAAGGCGATGGCCTTGCCATTACCATGGAAGGGAAAGCGGCCAATTTTAAGATCGCGGCCCAATTCCTTGGCCTTGGCCTCGGTCAGGCCAACGCTGGCCACCTGCGGATGGGCATAGGTGCAGCCTGGGATGCGCGCTTTATCCAGCGCATGCGGCTTTTGCCCGGCAATCGCCTCCACGCAGATGATGCCTTCATGGCTGGCCTTGTGCGCGAGCCATGGGGCCCCGGTGACATCGCCGATGGCGTAGAGGCCGGCCACATTGGTGCGCCCATAGGCATCGGCGGCGATTTGCCCGCGATCCATCGCCACGCCCAGGGCCTCCAGGCCCAGCCCTTCGACATTGCCGGCGATGCCGATGGCCAAAATCGCGTGACTGGCTTTCAGGCTCTCGCTTTTGCCGCCCACCTCGATCTGGGCCTCCACGCCGTTTGGCCCGGCTTTCAGGCCGGTGGCGCGTGCACCGAGGCGGAACGCCATTCCCTCTTTTTCAAAGCGTTTTTTGGCGAAAGCGGAAATTTCTGCATCCTCGGCGGGCAGGATGCGATCCAGCATTTCCACCACCGTCACCGGCACGCCGAAGGCGGCATAAAAGCTTGCGAATTCAATGCCGATGGCCCCCGAGCCGAAAATCAACAGCGATTGCGGCCATTCCGGCGGGGTCATCGCCTCCTTGGCGGTCCAGACGCGCGGACCGGCCACCAGGCCAGCGGCCGGGATGGTGCGGGCGCGCGCGCCGGTGGCCAAGATCACATGCTTGCCGCTAAAGGCCGTTTCCGCGCCGGATTTGGCCTTGACCAGCACGCCGGGCGCTTGCGTGCCGGGAACCAATCGGGCTTCTCCTTCGATCACCCGGATTTTGTGCTTTTTCATCAAGAATTGCACGCCGCCGGAAAGCTTATCGGCGATCCCGCGCGAGCGGCTGACCACAGCCTCGCGGTCAAAGCTGAGGCCCTCCACCTTCAAGCCATAATCCTTGGCATGGCGCATATTGCGATAAATCTCAGCCGAGCGCAGCAGCGCCTTGGTGGGGATGCAGCCCCAATTGAGACAAACGCCGCCAAGGCGATCGCGCTCGATCACCCCCACTTTGAGGCCCAGCTGGGCCGCGCGAATGGCACTGACATATCCGCCAGGCCCCGAACCAATAATCAGAAGATCAAATACAGCGCTCATACGCGTATCTGTACGAAGTCATCGGCCGGCGTCCAGCCATCTCGCGCCAGGGACGAAGGCTTTTTCACAGCCCCTCGGCGAAGCCCGGCTCAAAACGGAATTTCGTCATCCATATCGGCGCTGAAATTGACCTTGGGCCCCTCGGCAACGCGCTTTTTGCCGCCACCCGGAGAGAAGCCACCGCCGCTGTCCTCGCCATAGCTGCGTTCTTCGCCGCCAGCATCGCCGCCGCTGCGCCCATCCAGCATGGTCAATTCCCCGCGGAAGCGCTGCAGCACCACTTCGGTGGAATATTTTTCCACGCCCGATTGATCGGTCCATTTGCGGGTTTGCAGCGCCCCTTCGACATACACCTTAGAGCCCTTGCGCAGATATTGTTCCGCTACCTTGGCCAAGGCCTCGTTGAAAATCACCACGGAATGCCATTCCGTGCGCTCTTTGCGCTCGCCAGATTGCTTATCGCGCCAGCTTTCACTGGTGGCGATGCGCAGATTGACGACGGGCTCCCCCGAGCCCAGGCGGCGCACTTCGGGATCCTTGCCCAGATTGCCCACGAGGATCACTTTATTGATTGAGCCCGCCATTTGCCTTCTCCGCCGATGTTCTCTATACGTTCGCATGAACGAGTCGCATTGGCAAGCTTAAAGAGTCTTGACCCGGGGCTCAATGCTTCAGCAAGTCAACTCGGGGCCTGACCCGAAAAAGAAGGAAAACACCATGCGCATGCTCGCAATCTCCGCAGTTTTGATATTGACGGCCTGCGGGCCCGCCTCTCAAGGCGATCATGCCCAGCATGGGGCCGGCCAAAAGGCCATCGCCAGCCCCGCGGCCAAGGCTTATCAAGCAGCCAATGCGCGCATGCACAGCGCCATGAACATCGCCTTCAGCGATGATGCCGATGCCGATTTTGCCCGGGCCATGATCCCCCATCATCAAGGCGCGGTGGAAATGGCCAAGATCGAACTCCAATACGGCAAGGACCCAGAAATCCGCGCCTTGGCCCAGCAGGTGATCGCCGCACAAGAGGCAGAGATCGCGCAAATGCAGGCTTTCCTGGCGCGCCAGCCAGCCGCCCATTAAGATTTCGCCGCGTTCACGGTAGGGAAATTCCGTTTGATGTCGAATCCGCTTGCTTCTGCCCTCACCCATATTCGCGTGCGGGGTGCGCGTGAACACAATCTCAAGAACATCAATATCGACATCCCTCGCGGCAAGCTGGTGGTGCTGACGGGGCTTTCCGGCTCGGGCAAATCCTCTTTGGCCTTTGATACCATCTATGCCGAAGGCCAAAGGCGCTATGTCGAAAGCCTTTCAGCTTATGCGCGCCAGTTTCTGGAATTGATGCAAAAGCCCGATGTTGATCTCATCGAGGGGCTATCGCCGGCCATCTCGATCGAACAGAAAACCACCTCCAAAAACCCGCGCTCAACCGTTGGCACGGTTACGGAAATCTATGATTACATGCGCCTGCTTTGGGCGCGGATCGGCGTGCCACATTCCCCAGCCACCGGCCTGCCCATCCAGGCGATGCAGGTCAGCCAAATGGTGGATCGCATCTTGGAATTGCCCGTTGGCACCAAGCTGTATCTGCTTGCGCCCGTCGTGCGCGATCGCAAGGGGGAATACAAAAAAGAGCTGGCCGGCTTCCTGCGGCAAGGCTTTCAGCGCGCCAAGATCGATGGAGAATTCCACACCCTCGATGATCCGCCGAAGCTGGATAAAAAGCTGAAGCACGATATCGAGATCGTCGTCGATCGGCTGGCGGTTAAGGCCGGTCTCGAAACGCGTCTGGCTGACAGCCTGGAACAGGCGCTCAAGCTGGCCGATGGCATCGCCATGCTGGAATTGGCCGATGCGCCTTTTGAGCGCATTTTGCTTTCGGCCCGTTATGCCTGCCCGGTTTCGGGCTTCACCATCGGCGAGATCGAGCCAAGGCTGTTTTCCTTTAACAACCCGGCCGGGGCTTGCCCGGCCTGCGACGGCCTGGGCGCGCAGCTGAAGTTCGATGCAGAACGCGTCATCCCCTAGCCGGAAAAATCCCTGCAGGATGGGGCTGTCGCCCCCTGGGGAAAGGGCACGTCCCCGCTTTACCAGCAAACGCTGACGGCCTTGGCCAGCCATTTCGGCGCCTCCATGCAGACGCCCTGGCGCGAGCTGGACGGGGCCGTGCAGCGCGCCATTTTGCACGGCACCAAAGAGAAAATCCGCTTCGTTTATGATGATGGGGTGCGCCGCTTCGAAACGCTGAAGGCCTTCGAGGGTGTCCTGCCCAATCTGGAGCGCCGCTGGAAGGAAACCGACTCGGCCTGGGTGCGCGAGGATTTGGCGCGCTTTCAAAGCCAGGCGGCCTGCCCGGTTTGCGCCGGCAAGCGGCTGAAGCCCGAGGCGCTGGCGGTGAAGATTGCCGGGCGCGACATCGCGGAGGCCAGCGTCGATTCCATCAAGGCGGCGCGCGAATGGTTTGCCCAGTTGGAACAAGGCTTGCGCCCCAAGGAAAAGGAAATCGCCGCCCGCATCCTGAAGGAAATCAATGATCGGCTGCGTTTCTTGGTGGATGTCGGCCTCGAATATCTCAATCTCGGGCGTGGTTCGGGCACGCTTTCTGGGGGAGAAAGCCAGCGCATCCGGCTGGCTTCGCAGATCGGCTCGGGCCTCACCGGCGTGCTCTATGTGCTCGATGAGCCCTCGATCGGCCTGCACCAGCGCGACAATTCCCGCCTGCTGGAGACGCTGCGCCGCCTGCGCGATCTCGGCAATTCCGTGCTGGTGGTTGAGCATGACGAAGAGGCCATCCTCACCGCCGATTATGTGATCGATATGGGCCCCGCCGCTGGCGTGCATGGCGGGGAAGTGGTGGCGGAGGGCCTGCCCGCACAAGTGGAGGCAGCCCCCGCCTCCATCACCGGGCAATATTTGCTGGGGGAACGCGAAATCCCCATCCCGGAAAAGCGGCGCTGGGCCTCCCAGAATCGCTTTTTGCGCGTGATTGGGGCCAGCGGTAACAATCTCAAAAGCGTGCGCGCGGAAATCCCGCTCGGCACCTTTTGTTGCGTCACCGGCGTTTCAGGCGGCGGCAAATCCACACTCATCATCGAAACGCTCTACAAGGCGGCGGCGCGCCGGCTCAATGGAGCCAGCGAGGTCGCGGCACCCCATGATGCGCTGGAAGGATTGGAATATTTCGACAAGGTGATCGATATCGATCAATCGCCGATCGGGCGTACGCCGCGCTCCAACCCCGCCACCTATACCGGGGCCTTCACACCGATCCGCGATTGGTTCGCGGCTTTGCCCGAGGCCAAAGCGCGCGGCTATGGCCCTGGGCGCTTCTCGTTCAACGTCAAAGGGGGGCGCTGCGAGGCCTGCCAAGGCGATGGCGTGATCAAGATCGAGATGCACTTTCTGCCGGATGTCTATGTCACCTGCGATACCTGCCGGGGCCAGCGCTATAATCGCGAAACCCTGGAAGTGCGCTTCAAGGGCAAATCCATCGCCGACGTGCTCGATCTCACGGTGGAGGAAGGCGCGCTTGTGTTCGATGCGGTGCCCTCCATCCGGGATAAATTGCAAACCCTGGCCCGTGTGGGCCTTGGCTATGTCAAGATCGGCCAGCAGGCCACCACGCTTTCCGGCGGAGAGGCGCAGCGCGTCAAGCTGTCCAAGGAATTGGCCAAGCGCGCCACGGGCCGCACGCTGTATATCCTGGATGAACCCACAACCGGCCTCCATTTCGAAGACGTGCGCCGCCTGTTGGAAGTGCTGCAAGAACTGGTCGATAACGGCAACACCGTGGTGGTCATCGAGCATAATCTCGATGTCATCAAAACAGCCGATTGGGTCATCGATCTGGGGCCAGAAGGCGGCGATGGCGGCGGGCGCATCGTGGCGGCCGGCACGCCTGAGGCGGTCGCGGCCATCCCGGAAAGCTGGACAGGCCGCTATCTGAAAGAAGCGCTCGCGCGCCACGAGGCGCGACGGGCCGCGCGGGTGGCGCGGCTGCAGATCGAATCCGCTTCAGCAAAGCGTACTGCCCGTCGTCGAACCAAAGTGGCGGGGTGAGCGCTAAGCTTTTCAGCGCGCCTTCCGATCGGATGGGTTCAGCGAGCCGCCGCGGTCAACATGACACCTTCGTCATCAGGTGGTCATGGGTTCTGAGCCTAGAGCGCTTTAGATCGGCCAAAGCGAAAGCTGACAAGCAAGTTTTCTGATTGCTTGCGGCAACCTTCGACCTTGCGAAAACTGAATTGATACGCTTTGGCTTCTTCCATCGACGGCTGGGCGAAGCCTCTATTTTCCGGCACTTCGGCAACGATCTTGGCGCTGGATGCGCGGCCATCCGGCCCGATGACCAACCGCACGATGGCTACGCCTACCCCGCCTTCGATTGCCTCCCGCTGGGGATAGGATGTTTTCGGGCGCTTGCGCAAAACGATTGGACATAATGGTGCTTGGCCGTCGCCATCCCGCTGCAGAATGGAATACCTATCCGTCCAATCACGCTGGATGCGCCGGGATTCCTGCACGCGCCCCACATGAAGATGTGATCCCGTCGGCACCGTCGGCTCTCCGAGTTTGGCCGCCAACGCCTCGCGCAATCCGAATGCTTTAGCGATATTGCGCTCAGCGCGGCTATCCTGGAACTCTGGGCTGTCTGGATGCTCGCGGAGCAGTAATTCCAGCGCTTCGTTTAACCGTATTGCTGCCCGTTCAGAATTTTGCGTGAACGAAAGCGCCATGCCCTCGCCGGCAAGCGCCACGATCAATCGATTTCCGGGCGGCGATTGCAGGCAGCGCGCCGCTTTAACTGCCTGGGCCCATGCTTTCGAGGCCTTACCAAATTCCATCGCCTCTTCGTGCGCCCGCGCCTCAGATTTGGCGGCCTGAAACCAAGCGTCAGCGTTTTCGCAGCCGCGCGGTGCGGGAATCACCAATTCCTCGGTGGGCTCTGCGCCGTCATTCGCCGGTGTCTTGGCGTGCGCCGAAGAGCTCACCCCGATCGCCCAAAGCGTGAGCGCCACCAAAGCCATTTTCAATAAAAACGGAGTGCTCGATTTTTCCATCGCCGTCTCCTTCATGACCGTGGCTTGAAGCCAAGACGCCTCAGAATGCCGCGCTTCCCTCAACACTCAAGCGGAGAGGGGGGGGCAAAAGCAAGTCCATCTCTGCGACTCTCGGTTGAGCCACCTGTGAGCGTTTAGCGCGACATCTAGCCCGCTCGGGAGGGATTCGCTATTGGGGCCAAGCGAGAATTGATGCCAAAGCTGGTGAATTGGTCGATCATTTGGGCACAAGCAAACCTTAAATCCAGCGCTCCGCCTATCGCCACGAGGCTCGCCGCGCGGCGAGGGTGGCGCGGCTGCGCGCCTTCAGCGCGCCGGCCGCCCCGGCACCTGCCACCGCCAAAAAGCCCCGCGCCAAAAGCGCTTAGCTCTGTGGCAAAACCGATCAGGCGGGGTTAGCGTCGCCAAGCGGATCGACGGTGCCCGCCGCATCCCCTGTCACAGCCACCCGCGCGCACATGGCATTGATCCCGAACACAGCCATGTTGATCACCATTTGGAAGACCGTAACGGCCAAATAGGAAACGGCCACCGCGATCAAAGTTCCGATATCCACGATGGAAAAAATCGCCCCGAACGAGTGCGCCTCCGCCACGCCTGACATCACGCGCTTTAGCAGGCCACTCATGGTAACCTGCCAGATCAGACTGACCACAAGGAAAATCACGAACAGCAGCAAATAGGCGCCAATCAAATTGAGCGCGCGCCCGCGCGTTGCACCCCAGGCTTCGAAAAAGGCGTAGCGCCCGCGGGCCACCGATAGGGCCGCAGCGGGCGCGAAGCGTGCTGGCAGATAGACGCCCACGGCGATCGCCGACAACACCCCAACGAGCCCAAGCAAAAAGCCCACCAGCCCGCCGCCAGACGCCGCACCGCCACCAATGCCGACGCCCAATAGGATGCCCACCAGCACAACGACAACGAGGCCGACAGGTATCCAGGTTAAATAGCAGAGCAGCACATTCCAGAACGCGCCATCGATCTTCAGGCCCAGCAGGCCACCGCCCGCTTCCCCGCGCACCAGCCAGCGATGCACCGCGGCTTCAAAAGCGGCGGCAAGGCCAAGAAACAAAGGAATGATGCCGAGATAAACATAAAAAAGGCGCGCGACCTCGGCGGGAAGCGAGACAAAGGGATTGCTTCCGGGCTGCGGCGGATTTTGCTGCATATCTTGAATCCAGCGCATATAGGATGAAATGCCACCGGCCGCGATGAGCCACACACTTATCCCTATGGCTATCGTCGCCAAAGCATAGGCTATGACTGCCTGGGTCAGCACACCGCTGCGCGCACGCCTCTTGAACACGTCAAAGGCTGCCTCGGTCACACCAAACTTTTCCATGCTCAGACCCCCAGTGAAAGGTGCTCTCTGTTAGCATGCCGACACGCGGCGCAACAGCGCGTAGCCCGCCTTACTCATGATATCCGCTGTCTCACTATCGTTGACCCGTTCCGTTGTTTCATGCATTGACGGGCCAAGGACCCAAATCGCATCGTCACTCCCGTAAAAGGCAACGATTGCAATCGCTGGGGCCGCCTGGCGAAATGCCCCGACGCAATTTTGTACTTGAGGCTGCCTTCAGTCAAAATTCGCGAGTTCGACGGAGCGGTCGGCAAACTTCGCAGTGACATGCAGTTCGCCACCCATGGCCGCGATCAGGTCGCGAAGTGTGCTGATCCGCATGTCGCTGCGGCTAGTCAGCTTGGAGACGGCGGGCTGCTGAACCTCAAGGCGTTGGGCCAGCTCTTCCTGGCTCAAGCCAAGCGCAACACGCAGTTCGTCGAGAGTGGCGTACTCAACCGCGATCTCCGCCTTGCGCGCTTGGTTACGAGCCCGGCGATCGTCGCTCCAATCCTTCTTCAAATCCGCGAACGGGCGATGCCCCCTCATGGGATCAATCCTTCTTGCCGCAGTTCTTCCAAATAGAGGTCATACAAATCGTCAGCGACAGGAATCATGCGGTCGTAGAAGCGCTTGTCTCCTGTCTTGTCGCCTCCGATCAACAGAATCGCACTGCGCCTTAGATCGAAGGCGG
>JAKFWI010000082.1 GCA_021731965.1 Hyphomonadaceae bacterium
TTTGGCGGGATCACCAACCTCAATGATGTTCTCATTCCAAAATTGAAGGGTCTGTTCCAGCTCAACAACGCCAATGCGGCCTTGGTGCAATTCGCCTTTTTCACCAGTTACGCGATTTTCTCCATTCCAGCCGGCATGCTGATGCAGCGTTTGGGCTATGTGCGCGGCGTGGTGCTGGGCTTTGCCATCATGGCGGTTTCGTGTTTGTTGTTTCTGCCCGCCGCCTATTCGGGCCTCTATGGGTCTTTCCTGGTGGCGCTGTTCATGATTGGCGGCGGCATCACTTTGCTGCAGGTGGCGGTCAATCCGCTAATCCTGACTTTGGGCAATCCTGAAACCGCGCACAGCCGGCTGACATTTGCGCAATTGTTCAATTCCATCGGCGTGTTCTTGATGGTGCGCTTTGGCGCGGAATTGATCCTGGGCAAGGAATCCCTAGTGGATCCAGGCACTTTGTCGGGGGATGCCCTGACAGCGCACCGCGTCGTCGAAACGACCGTCATTGGCCATACCTATATCGGATTGGCGATCGTCTTGACACTCATTGCCGGCTTTTTCTGGCTTTGGCGCTCTGCGCTGGATGGGCAAAAGGTTGAAGTGGTGAAGACGCAGGGCATGCTGGCTTTGCTGCGCCGGCCAAGGCTGGCCTTTGGATGCGTTTGCATTTTCCTTTATGTTGGCGCTGAGGTGTCCATCGCCAGTTTCATGATCAATTATCTCGGGGAAGGCCGCACTCTGGGCCTCGATGCCAAGGCCGCCGGCGTGCTGCTTTCGTATTATTGGCTGGGGGCGCTGATTGGGCGCTTCTTTGGCGGCTTTTTGCTGCGCTTCACCAAGCCTGGCCTGCTGCTGGCCAGCTTTGCCGGGGCGGCTATTGGGCTCATTGCTTTTTCCGCGACTGGCTCGGGCGCGATGGCGGCTTATGCCTTGATCGCGGTGGGCCTGGCCAATTCCATCATGTTCCCGACCATTTTCAGCCTGGCCACCGAGGGCCTGCGCGAACAGGCTCCGCAGGCGTCCGGCCTCTTGTGCACGGCGATTGTCGGCGGGGCCATCGTGCCCTGGCTGACCGGCAGCTTGGCTGATCAATCCAGCCTCGCTTTCGCGTTGATCATCCCGGCTGCCTGTTATGGCGTGATCGCCGCCTTCGGGCTGTGGACTGCGCGCAAAATGATCGCGGCCAGCCCAGCGGAAGCCTGATCATCCTGTTGCCGTGCGCCGGCGCAGCACGTGCAGCAACACGAACAACAAGGCGATGGGCAGAAGCGTGAGATAAAACGCGCCGACCCCGCCAAGGCGCGAGAACGCCAATCCCGTGAGCAGCGAGCCGGCGCTGCCCCCCAAAGCAGAGAACAACACAATCAAGCCGGTCATCGGCGCGTGATTGGCCTTGGGCAAGGCAGAAAGCATCACAGAATTGATCGTCGGGTAAATGGGGCCCAGCAACACCCCGATAAGCGGAAAAACAAAAGCTGCGGCCGGTGCATGAAGCCAAGAGGTGATCTCCACATCACCACGCTGGCCCGCCAGCGGTAAGGCCAGCAGAACTAGCGCCGCGGTTCCCACCAAGCAAAAAGACAGCAGCAGCCACCAAGGCATGCGCCGCAATAAGGCCCCGGCCGCAAATCGCCCAAGCGCAGTGCCCGCCGCCAGGATCACGGCCATCTGCACGCTCAATTTCGGCGCAAGTCCGATGATTTGATTGTTGAATGTCGGCAGCCAAGTGCCGATCCCCTGCTCGATCAAAACATAGAAAAAGATGCAGGCGATGAATATCCCCACAGCGGGGTTAGCCAGTAAGGCCAACATCGATGCGAACTCCCTCGCCGGCGCGCGGGCCAAAGCCGCTGCCTGGATTTCGCGCTCATCAAGGGGGCTCAACGCGATCAGCCCCGCTGTTAGCAGAGCCAGTCCACTGAGCAGCCAATACACATTCATCCAGCTGGTGGAGGCGGGATCGACGTCAGAAGCGAACGCGGCGAACATCAGATATCCACCAACCACCCCCAACATGAAAACACCTTCGACCAGTGTTAGCAGACTAGCATGGCCTTTTTGATCTTTAGTCAGCAGACCAATGGAGGCATAAACCGAGATTTTGACGATCGCGAACGATACACCAATCGTCGCAAAGACGATTTGCAATCCCCAAAACCTTTGCAGCCACGCGGCCAAGGCGCAGCCAAGCGCAACACATAGCACCCCCAAAAGCATGCCTCGGCGATATCCAAAGCGCGGCAATTGCGACGCAACGAGAAAGGATGCCGCCGCGATGGAAAGATCCTTAAACGCCTCCAGGGTGGCGGCTTGCGGCTTGCTCACACCCAAACTCAAAATAGATTGCAGGATTACCGCCCCCACGCTGTTGAGCAGGATGGCAAAAAGGATGTAGGTCATCCCAATCGCTAGGTGAAAACGGGTCATCATCTCTCCCCCGGCCTGGCCGATCAGCTCACGTATTGAAGCCTTCCACGCCAACCTATATGGTCTTGAAATGCATTTCATCCATAAAACGCCAGCGACCGAAACCGAGGGCCAATCAGCAAAGCCGGCCTCGCGCAAGGGAGCCTTTGCACCATTCCAAGGGCAGGGCCTCAGCGGCGATGGCTGGCGCGTCTTTCACGCCTCCACGCTTCCCTTGAAGCAATCACCCAGTCTGTTCGTGATCGGCAACGGCTTTATCGGAGTGCGCGCTTTGCCCGAAGAAGGCGATGACAGCGCTTCCACCTATCTGAACGCGGTGTATGAGCAGGTCGCCATTCATTATCATGAGGCGGCTTTTGGCTTTGCGCGCACCAGCGACACGCGCCTGCCCGCCCCCAACGCTTTGCACTGGGCCATCCAAGTTGACGGGGAAAGCTTCTCTCCCGCTGGCATAGTCGCCCAGGAGCAATCTCTCGATTTACGTACCGGCCTGTTCACGCGCCAAGTGATGTGGCGCACAGCCCAAGGCCAAAGTGTTGAGCTCCGGTTTGAGCGCTTCGCCAGCCTGGAACGCCCCGAATTGTACGCGCAGCGCCTCACACTGCGCCCGGAGCACGCGGGCGCGCTGATCATGGTGCGCACTTGGCTTGAGCCCCCGCGCGTCAACGCATCGGGCCGGGATGCGGTTTATGATCCGCGCCTGGGCCCCGCATTGGATCATGAGCCCTGGGCGTTTGAGGGCTGGTTCGAGGCGGGCACGAGCGCGGGGCGGCTGGATCGGTTGCAAGGCAGCGGCATCGGCCTGGCCAGCGCGGTGCGGATGGTTGGCGCACAGCCCATCCAGCGGCTCGGCGACGTCTTGACCTGGCAATTTGATAGGCCTGCCCCCCCAGATTCGCCTTTGGAGATCGTAAAATTCACTGCCTACGCGACCGATCGCGGGCACAAAGATCGCCCCCATGCACAAGCGGCTCTGGCTGCGCTGGAATGGGGAGAGGCCTTGGGGTTCGCTGACCTTGTGGCTGGCCAGCGCGCTCAACTGGATCGGTTTTGGCAGGCCGCGCAGATCGATTTGCCCGCCCAACCCGCGCTGGAACGCGCGCTGCGCTTCAACGCGCTGCAGGTGCTGCAAGCGGCCGGAACCGATGGCGAAAGCTCAGTCGCGGCGAAGGGCCAAACAGGCGAAGGCTATGAGGGGCATGTCTTTTGGGATGCCGAATGCTTCATGGCCCCCATGCTGGCTTTCCTCGCCCCAGAACGTGCGCGCGCCATGCTGCGCTACCGGGCCAAGGGCCTGGATCACGCGCGGACCAACGCGCGCCAAATGGGGCATGCACGCGGGGCGCTGTTTCCGTGGCGCACGATTGGCGGCGCGGAATGCTCCGCATTTTTTCCAGCCGGCGCGGCCCAGTATCATCTGAATGCCGATATCGCCTACGCCATCCGAACCTATGCTGCCGCCACTGGCGATGTCGAAATGCTGAGCAGCTTCGGCGTGGAGATGCTGATCGAGACCGCGCGGATTTGGCTCGCCATCGGACATTTCCATCCTGAGCGCGGCTTTTGCCTGGATAAAGTCACCGGACCCGATGAATACAGCGCCCTTGTCGATAACAATTATTACACCAACGCGATGGCCAAAGCCCATTTGCTGGATGGGGTGAAAGAGGCCCAAGCCATGCGCCAGCGCGATCCCGTGGCCTATGCGGCCTTGGCCAAAAGGCTGGAGCTGATCCCCGAAGAGCTTGAGCTGATGGCCCGGGCCGCGGCCCAAATGCGCCTACCGGTTTGCCAACAACGCGGCATTCTCGCGCAGGATGATGCCTTTCTCGATAAGAAAATCTGGGATTTCGCAGCCACGCCCCCGCACCATTACCCGCTCTTGCTGCATGTCCATCCTTTGACAATTTACCGACACCAGGTCTGCAAGCAAGCGGATGTGGTGCTGGCACTCAGCATGGCCGGAAGGGATCTCGATCTGGCGCTCAAACAACGCACCTTTGACTATTATGAGGGGGTCACGACGCATGATTCCACCCTTTCACCATGCGGTTTCGCCGTTGCCGCCGCCCAAATCGGCAGGCTCGAAAAGGCCGTGCAATATCTAAAAATGACCGCCCTGGTCGATCTGGAGGATTTGTGCGGCAATGCCGATCACGGCCTGCATATGGCGGCGATGGCCGGTGGATGGCTGACGCTGGCGTTTGGATTTGCGGGTCTCCAGCTTGAAAATGGCCTGCGTTTCGCGCCGCGCTACACGCCGGCTCTTGGCCCCTATGGGATACGTCTGCGCTATCATGGGCGCCTGCTGGCAATCGCGATTAGCGAAGAAGGTGTCCGTTACTCCCTGTTGGATGGAGAGCCCCTCGCCATAACCCATGAGCAAGAACCCCTCACACTGACCTTGGGCGCGGAACGTTATGTTGCGTTCGCACCATGAAAAGCGTGATCTTCGATCTCGATGGCGTTTTGGCCGATACCGCGACAGGCCATTTTCGCGCTTGGCTCCGGCTGGCGCAGAAACTCGAACTACCTTTCGACGAAGCCTTCAACGAACGCCTCAAGGGGGTCGATCGGAGAACGAGCCTGGAGTTACTCCTCGCCCCAAACGGCCATCTCTATAATGAGGCGCAAAAGCTGGCCCTGATGGCCCGCAAGAATGCCTTTTATCTAGAAATCATCCAGCATGCTGGCCCGGCCGATCTGTTGCCGGGCGCGCTGGACTTATTGCGCGGCGTACGCCGCTTGGGGCTTTCGACGGCGCTCGCCTCCGCTTCGCGCAACGCGCCGGCTCTGGTGGAGCGCCTAGGCCTCGCGCCATGGCTCGATGTCGTGGCTGACGCCAATTGCGTGGCCAACGCAAAACCTGATCCGGAAATATTCCTTCTGGCCGCCAGCCTGCTTGGGACTGAACCGGCCGATTGTGTCGGTGTGGAGGATTCGGCGGCGGGCATCACCGCCATCAAGACCGCGGGCATGCGGGCCGTGGGGGTAGGCACGCCCGCCCAACTCAAAGGAGCTGATGCCATCGCGCCAACCACAGCAGCCATCACCATGGACATGCTCTTGGGCTGAGCCGATCAGCTCGCGCGGATGGTGAGTTCGGTTTCCAGCATTTCGCTGGCAGGCGCTTCTCCATTCAAAACCCGCATCAGCTTGTCCACGAGCATTTCTCCAGCCGCGAGAGGATCTTGGCGAACAGTCGTGAGCGGCGGATGGAAGTGTTCGGAGGTGGGAATATCGTTGTACCCGACGATGGAATAATGCCGGGGGGCAAGCAATCCGGCGTCACGGAAGGCGGCAATGCAGGCAAAGGCGCTGGTATCGCTTTGCGCGAATACGCCGTCGGGCGGATCGCCATCACGCAGCGCACGCCGGGCTGCTTCCACGCTCGCCTCATAGGAAAACGTCTCCAGCGGGGCCAGGCGGATTTGCGCCAGCCCGCCACCTTCCTGCACGGCTTGGCGCAAGCCATCCAAACGCAGCTTGATTTCCGCATGATCGGCCGCGCCGATGAACAACAGTTTGCGCCGGCCATTGGCCAACAAATGGTGCCCCGCCAACCAGCCCCCGCGCAGATTATCGCTGCCCACTCCGCAATACGGCGCATCGCGCGACACCGCTCCCCAGACCACCAAGGGCGCGCCCTTCTGTGCCGCTGCCCGGATCACGGGCTCCCTACGGCCCTGCCCTAGCACCACGATCGCATCCACGCTCCGCGAGGCGATAAGGTTGAGGTAAGCATCGGCATCGGCCAGAGGCGAATGCACCATGAGAAGATCCTGCCCACGCCGCGCCAGCGCCCCCGAAACGCCCGCCAACAGCTCATACATGAAGGGATCGCTGATCCGCTGATCGCGCGGAAATGAGCCGAAATCCATGACCACGGCGATGGTATTGGTGCGCACCGAGCGCAGCTTTTGCGCCTGGCGGTTTACTGCATAGCCATTCTCTCGCGCCACCGTCAGCACGCGCTGGCGTGTCTCTTCCGTAACCAGCGCGCTTCCCCGCAGCGCCCGCGAAACCGTGGGCTTCGAGACATGAGCCAGCCGAGCGATATCCGCCATCGTGCATGCCCGAATGCGCACCGCCTTGCTCATGCATTTAGTCCTCACACTGCAACGAACGCGTGTTTAGCGCATCGCGGCCAAAAACCTATCGGCATCGCCGCGATCGTGGCAGCGGCGCCACACTTTGCCGATTCACCGAATGCCCTGATTGAAATGCATTTCATCTATGGGTATCATCCACCCCACAAATAAATATACACCCGCATCGGGGCCAATTCGTCAATCGAATGGCAATGATCGCCGCGGGTTAGGGAGGATTTTATCAAATGGACAAAGCCCTACTAAACAATGTTTCCTGCTTCACGCGGCGAACGGCTGTGGCAGTGGCGGTGGCGATAATTTGCTTGCCTGGCTTGGGAAGCGCGCAAACAGCGCCCGCTGAGGTCAATCCTGGGGATGAAATCGTCGTCTTGGGCACGCCAGGCGGCGCGGGCGTGCGCAAGCAGGAGGCGAGCTTTGCAATCACCACACTGAATGCCGATGCCATTGATCAAGCGGCCCCAAACAGCACCGCCGATTTGCTGAAAGTGGTTCCGGGGGTGTGGTCAGAAAGTTCCGGCGGGGAAAGCGGCGCTAATGTTTTCGTGCGAGGCTTCCCCACCAGCGGCGATGCGGACTTCCTCACCATTCAGTTGAACGGCTCGCCCATTTTTCCGCCGCCAACCCTTTCCTTCTTGGAAAACTCCACCCTTTTTCGCATCGATGAAACAATTCTGCGCGTGGAGGCGCTGCGCGGCGGGCCCAATCCCGTCTATTCCAACGGCCAGCCAGGCCTGACCGTCAATTTCGTGGAACGCACCGGGGGGCCCGATTTTGAGGGCCTGATCAAGCTCACTGGCACAACCTTCGGCGAGCGCCGTGTCGATGCGCGCGTTTCCGGGCCGATCGATGACAAGACTTTTTATTCCATCGGCGGTTTTTACCGTGCCTCAGATGGCATTCGCGACGCTCAATTCACCGCCGAGGATGGCGTGCAGATTTCAGGCAACATCGTGCGCGATCTGGATCGTGGGACCTTCAAACTCTATGGCCGCTATACGCGCGATCAAAATCAATGGTTGTTGCCAATTCCAATTATCCAAAACCCCGATGGCAGCCTGGACGAATTTCCTGGGTTTGATGCCGGCACGGGCACGCTGGTTGGCAATGCCACACGATTTGGCGTTCTGGAGATCGGCCCCGGCGAGTTTCTTCGCGCAGATTTATCCGATGGGCGCGGGCCTGATATTGGAATTATCGGCAGTGAACTGGATTATGAGATTGGCTTTGGCGTGACCTTGCGCAATCGCTTTTCGTTCACCACCGGCCAAGCCAATACGCGCGGCCTAGTGCCCAACGGCCCCCCCACCAGCGCAGCCGCCTATCTGGCCAGCTTTGGGCCCGGCGCTGCGGGTGCGTTCACCTTGACTTCCAGCGGAGCCGCGCTCACCGATTTAACCACACCCGTCATCCAGGCAGGCTGGTGGTATGTGGATAAAGATATTCAATCTTTCACCAATGAAACCAGCTTTGAGCGCGAATTGTTCGCCAACAACACGGCCACATTAGGCTTTTATTATGCCGATACGTCAGTCACCGATCTCTGGTATCTGGGCAACAATCAATTACTGGTCGCGGAGCCGAACGCGCGCCGCCTCGATTTGAGTTTGACCGATGGGCGCCAAGTGACGCGCGATGGTTTTGCTGGCGCGCCATTCTTTGCCAATAACGCCTCCTATGATGGGCGATCTCTCGCCTTCTATTTCTCCGATGTTTGGCAGCCCATTCCTCAGTTGAGGCTCGATGGCGGCGTGCGGGTTGAAAACTTCAACGTGGACGGCACAGTGGAGAATGTCAGCTCTGTGGATCTGGATGCCAATCCAAACACTCTATTCAACAATGGTGCTTCGGTGCTGAACGGCACTTTCCGCAGCATCGAATTCGATCGCACCGCCGTTTCCTGGACCATTGGCGGCAATTATGCCTTCACGGATTCTCTTGGCGTGTTTGGGCGAGTCAATAACGGCCACCGCTTTCCACAATTTGATAACCTGCGCGACGGCGTGACGAACTTGCAGGATGTGCGCCAATACGAGGGCGGGGTGAAAGTCTCGACAGATCAATATGGCCTGTTTGGCACATTCTTTTACGCCCGCTTTGAAGGCCTGCCCTTTCAGCGCTTTGTTGGCGGCCAAAACATCAATGATATCGGTGATTCCCGCTCTTATGGGATTGAACTGGAAGGCTTTGCCAAACTATTTGGCGGCTTGGCGCTGGATGTATCCGGTACCTGGCTGGAGGGCAATTTCCAAAACCTTTTTACCGCCGCCGGCGATCAAGCGGGCAACCGCATTTTGCGCCAGCCCCGCTGGCAAGTGCGCACCACGCCCAGCTTCACCCATCAATTGCCTTGGGGCGAGGCCAAGCTGTTCAGCACGATCAGTTATATCGGCGACCGCTTCGCGGACGTGGAAAATCAGCAGGTTCTGCCCTCTTATGTCAAAGTCGATGCCGGTTTTTCCATGGATTTGGGCGAGCATCTGGAATTCTTCGTCACCGGCGATAATCTCACCGATAAACTCGCCATCACGGAGGGCAATCCGCGCATCATTGGCGGGCAAGGCACAGGCGCCATCCTGGCGCGCCCGATCCTGGGTCGCTCCGTAAAGTTCAGCCTGGCCTATAAGTTTTAAGCCCGGCGCACGTCTCTCAAAGCCTCAACGGCGGCCATTGCGCCGCCGTTTTTTTGCGCCGAATGAAAGACGCGCGCAGCAAAGCAGGATAGCTTGAATGGGGCAATGCTAGCATCGGCCTGAAGCTGCATTGGCTCACTGCATCGCCGCGGGGGGATTTTTGGAAGCGATTTATTGGGTCTTGACCTGGGCATGCCACCGGCGCTGCAAGCACTGCTATGATGATCGCTTTCGCCCCTATACGGGCGAAGGCCTGCGCAAGGTGGTGGCGCAAGGCCAGGCGGCCTATCCGGCCATCATCAAAAACCTCCCAGATGAGATGCATTATCTCGATGCGCGCGAAACGGGCAAGGATGGCTTGTCAGCCAAGAAGCGCTCGCTGCTGGTGCTGGCTGGCGGGGAGCTGCTGCTGGACGGCGTGCGCCAAGAGCTGTTCTACCCGGTTCTGGAGGCGATCGAGGCGCGCTGGGGCCGAAACGGCCCGCATGTTTCGGTGCAAACCACCGGCGATGTTTTGCAGCCCGCGCACATAGAGGGCATGCTCCAGCGCGGCGTTGGCACCATCGCCATTGCCTCGATCGATGATTTTCACGTTGGCCTGGAAGGGGACAAGAAGTTTGCCCTAATGGACAAGATCCGCGCCATGATGGCCCCGTTCGGCGTGCAGGAAATCGGCCTTGGGCTTTCGCATGATCCGCGCCTCAAAACCCCATCACCGCGGGCGCGCGATGGCGATCCCGGCCCGTTTTTTCTATTTTTCGGGGCCCAGCCCGATTTGTGGATCGGCGAATTATGGCCGCGCGGGCGCGCCTGGCAAAATGGCCTGTCCAACGCCAATTATGAAACCAATTTTTGTGCCCGCTGGAGCGGCGGCAGGAATTTTCTCAATCACGGCCAGGCCGGTTCGGAAGTGGCGATCGAGCCGGATGGCTCTGTCTATCCCTGCTGCCTGAAAACCAAAGCCCCGCTTGGTTCCCTGGTCGAGGAGCGTTTGATCGATATCCTGGATAGCCTGAAGGGCCATCCAGCGCTTGAGGCCATCAATGCCGGGGATCCCGAGGCCATGGGCCTGGCCAGTGGCTGGAGCCGGGCGCAGTTTCGCGCCGCTGCAACCGTCACGGATCCAAAGGGCCGTGAATTTGCCAATGTCTGCATCGGATGCGATACCTATTTCGAGGCGGTCTTATCCAGGGAGCTGCAAGACCTACGCAGCGCGCGGCTTGACAAGCGCGGTGCATGAGGCCCGCATGTCGCCAGCCCAGATGCCGATCTGGTGCCAATCACTTTCACGCAATCGCTAAATCAGGGATTCTCGCGCCTTGCCCGCGCCTGCAATAGCCAGCCCGCACCTCAACCGGTAAAACCCGCTGGCCATGGGCTTCGCCATCTGAAATAGGGGCGCATGCTACCACGAGAGTTGATCGCGACAGCCCAGATCCCGGGTGGAAAGGAGCTCAACCTGTTTCGGCATGGGGGCGATTACATGATCATGCTTGATAGCAATGAACTCATGAGCAGCCGCATGAGCGGCTCGGAAGAAGCCCTCGCGATCACGACCTGCGCGCGGCTCAGCCAAGACCGCGCCCCCCATCTTTTGATCGGCGGCTATGGCATGGGCTTTACCCTGCGGGCCGCGCTTGGCAAACTGGCAGCGAGCGCGCGCGTTTCGCTGGCCGAGCTTGTTCCAGAAATCATCGATTGGGCGCGCGGGCCTATGGCGGCTTTGACAGCCGGCTGCCTAGATGATCCACGTGTGCATCTGATTGCAGGCGATGTCGCGGCGGTGATCGGCACAGCGCATCACAGCTTTGACGCGATCTTGCTCGACGTCGATAACGGCTCTGACGGGCTGACGCGCGCCGCCAACGATCAACTTTATTCGATGCGGGGGCTTGCTTTGGCGAAAGGCGCGCTCAAGCTCGGCGGGGTGTTGGCGATCTGGTCGGCGGGCCAGGATCGGGCTTTTTTGCGCCGCCTGAAGGCATCCGGTCTCAAGTTCGAAGAAGCCTGCGTGCGGGCAAGAAGCAATGGCAAAGGTCCGCGTCACGTGATCTGGTTTGCCAGATAAAGTGATGATGGATGGCCGGCTCTTTTCGGGTGTTTATGGCGCGCTGCCCTCGCATTTGGTGATTGCGCTGGATGGTGCGCATCAATTGTCACCGCTCTATCCCGGCGCACACGATCTCGGCGGCGCGAGCCCCGGCTCTTACTCCAGCATCCTCATGCTGGCACCGCCGGGCACGCTGGAGCGGCACCACGCCATTGCGCAGGCGCTGATGGCGCTCGCGCCGGGCGCTGAGTTCATCGCTATCGCGCCAAAGGATAGGGGCGGCGCGCGCTTGGGCAAGGAATTGGCGGCCTTTGGCTGCGCTGTTGATGAAAGCAGCAAAAGCCATCACCGCATCTGCAAAGTGCGCCGTCCGGTCGCGCTGATTGGGGTAGCAGAGGCCCTGAGCGCGGGCGCCCCGCGCCGCGTCGCCGCAACCGGCCTTTGGTCGCAGCCAGGCACTTTCAGCTGGGATCGGATTGATCCAGGCAGCGGCCTGCTCAGCGCACGCCTTCCGCACCTCAAAGGCAATGGCGCCGATCTCGGCTGCGGCATCGGCTATCTAGCGTTGAATGTGCTTAAATCCCAAAGCGTCAACCGGCTGGAATTAGTCGACATCGATCGGCGCGCAATCATTGCGGCAAAGCGCAATGTGACGGACCCGCGCGCGCATCACCATTGGGCCGATGTGTCTGGTCGCGATACACCTTTCAATGCGCTCGATTTTGTCGTGATGAACCCGCCATTTCACACCGGCGCGGGCGAAGACAAAGCCCTGGGTCAAGCTTTTATCCGCACAGCGGCAAAGATCTTGCGGCCAGGCGGCATTTGCTGGCTCGTCGCGAACCGGCATTTGCCCTATGAGGCGGCGCTGGCCTCGGCGTTCAAATCCGTGCGTCTTGATCACGAAGCCAACGGGTTCAAGACGTATGAAGCCAAGGCATGACCAAAGCCCAGACAATGCGCATCGACCGCCTGCTCGCGAACATGGGGTATGGCTCGCGCCGCGACATCGAACGGATGGCCGAAGCCAAGCGCGTGATCTTGGATGGTCGGCCTATCGATGATGTCAGCGCGCGGATCGCTGTCGGGCCCGATTTGCCGGCGCGCATGTTCATTGACCGCGAACGCCTTGATCCACCGCCAGGCTTGATCATCGCGCTGCATAAGCCGCTCGGCGTCACCTGCTCCCATCGGGAAGCGGGCGCTTTGGTTTTCGATCTTCTGCCGCCCCGTTGGCGCAAACGCGATCCGGTGATATCCGCCGTGGGACGGCTCGACAAAGACACGTCCGGCCTCCTGCTGCTGACGGATGATGGCCCCTTGCTGCATCGGATCATCGCGCCGAAAAGCCGTGTGGCAAAACGTTATCGTGTCGATCTGGCGCGGCCCCTGACTGGGGAGGAAACGGCCCTCTTCGGTGCAGGGGGCATTAAGTTGCACGGCGATGAAAAGCCCTTGCTGCCCGCCGAGTTCGAACCCTTGGCGCAGGCCTCTGGGCTCTTGACCCTGCATGAAGGCCGCTATCATCAGGTTAGGCGCATGTTCGCTGCAATCGGCAACCATGTGGAGGCGCTGCACCGCGACCAAATCGGCGCACTGCGTTTGCCGCAGGATCTCACAGCCGGCCAGTGGTGGGCGTTAGACGAGGCCGGTATCGCGCTGATCTTTGCTTAGCGATTGACGCCTCTTTTTTCCGCCGCCTCGCGCGTGTCGCGACCACCGATCCAGGGCTTGAACTTTCCCCAAACTTGACGGATATACACGTATATCCAAAGCTGGTGCTGTGATGACCATTGCGCGGACGCGAACATTTCGAAGCGGCAACAGCGAAGCGGTTCGGCTACCGAAAGACGTGGCGTTCGGCGAGGACATCGAGTTGGTGATTGTCCGCTCCGGTGAGGTCATGACGATCTATCCGGCCCAGATCTCGGTAGCGGAAATGGTTGACCGCCTTCGCGCGATGCCGGCGCCGCCGGAGATCGAGCGCCGGGATGACAATCCCCTCCCCGAAAGGGCGGGGCTCTAGCAGGCTGTTGAAGAACTCCCGCGAGCCGTGATGCGAAGCCGATTTTGCGCTTTCGGGCAGGAGAGGCCCAGTTCGCGTAGCGGTGCTACGGGGGCTGGGACACGACGAACCCGAAGCCGAAATCGGCCGCATCCCTCTAGGACGGCAGGATTTTTTGTCCTGAG
>JAKFWI010000192.1 GCA_021731965.1 Hyphomonadaceae bacterium
AAAGCCCCCGCGCGCGGCCATGAGGCTGGCCCAACGATTGAGCCGCGGGGAGATGGCAAAGCCGCCCTCAGCCAAATCGATGGCCGGCTGGAACAATTTGGCCCAAGCCAGCCGCCCATGCTGCTGGTGCACCTCTTTGAGCATGGGGATCAGGCCCGGCGCGCCGATGGAGCGCCCGCTGACCACCGCCTGAAAATAGGGCAAGGGCTTGCCCGCCGCGTCGAGGAAAAGACCGGCGGAGACAGCGGCGGGAGCGGTCTCGCGCCCGTCATAACCATCCAGATCGCGCCCACGCGCAGCATAATGCAGCAAAAAGCCGCCCCCGCCGAGGCCGGCGCTTTGCGGCTCGACCAGCCCAAGCACAGCCATGGTGGCGATGGCGGCATCTGCCGCGCTGCCGCCTTGGCGCAGCATGGCCAGGCCCGCATCCACCGCGCGCGGATCGGCGGCCGCGACCATCGCGCCCGAAGCATCAAGCGCCTGGGCCGCCGGATTTGGGCCAGTGGGGCCCTGGCTGGCCGGCGAAGGGCCGCCAAGGCTCGTGCAGGCACCAAGGCCCAAAAGGCTGAACACCACCAAAAACCGAAATCGCAACATCAATCGCCTCACACCCATGGATTGACCCGCACCCTAAGCCCAGTGGATAGCAATCGTCATGGCCAAACCTGGAATACGCAACAGTTTAACCGATGTCCCCGGATTTCTTGTCGGGCAGGCGCAGGATGCCGCTGTCGGGACGGGCACGACGGTGATCGTTTGCAAGCGCCCGGCCGTGTGCGCGGCCGATGTGCGCGGCGGCGGGCCCGGCACGCGGGAGATCGATCTGCTGGCCCCGGAAAACCTGGTTGAGGCCGTCGATGCCATCGTGCTCAGCGGCGGCTCGGTCTACGGGCTGGGCGCGGCGGATGCGGTGACGGCCGCGCTCGGTGCGCAGGGGCGCGGCTACCCCATCGGGCCAGGCGCGCCGCCCGCCCCCATTGTACCGGCCGCCATTTTGTTCGACCTCCTCAATGGCGCCGACAAAGCCTGGGGGGATACGCCGCCCTATGCCCGCTTGGGGCGCGAAGCATTGGCCGCGGCCTCCATGGATTTCGCGCTGGGCAATGCCGGTGCCGGCTATGGGGCCTTGGCCGGGGCCTTGAAGGGCGGTCTGGGCAGCGCCTCGCTGCTGCTGCCGGACGGGGCGTGCATCGGTGCGCTGGCGGCGGTGAACAGCTATGGTTCGGTGATCATGCCGGGAGAGCGCGCCTTTTGGGCGTGGCCCTTTGAAATCGATGGCGAATTTGGTGGGGTACGACCCGATTTTGCCCATCCCGCCGATGCTTTGGATTGGGGGCTCTCCAAAGCCCAGGCCATGCCGCGCGCCAATACCACGCTGGGCGTCGTGGCCTGCGATTATGCGTTGACACCCGCGCAGGCCAAGCGCCTCGCCGTGATGGCGCAGGATGGCTTGGCGCGGGCCATTCGGCCGATCCACGCGCCTTTTGACGGCGATGTGGTGTTTGCCTTGGCCTCCGGCGCACGGCCTTTGCCGGAGCCCGCGCCCCGGGCCTTGGCCATTTTGGGGGCGGCCGCGGCGGATGTGTTGGCGCGTGCGGTGGCGCGAGGCGTGTTCGAGGCGGCCAGCCTGTTTGGCCGCCTTGCCTATGCCGATCTGCTGCGGGGGGCGTAAATGCAACGGCGGCCCAACGCCGATCATCCTTGAGCCGGGGCGGATCTGCAGGCGCTGGCGGGCACGCCGTTCTGGGATGAAGTGTTGTCCGCAGGAGGGGCCTTATGGCATGAGCGCCTAGGTGCCCGATGGAATTGGGCCTGAAAGGCCCTGTTTTTCCCTTCATGAAGGTTTCGCGTGCACGTTTGACCGGCCTGTTGGCCCGCTTGTTCCGCTATGTTGTCAAGGGCGATAGCAGTGATCGGGGCGTGGCTATCGCCGTGCGCGAGGCCTTTGTTTGGAACATGATGAATCTCTTGGTCACCCAGATTGTGGGCCTGGCCATTTTCGTCATGCTGTCTTATCGGCTATCCCCGGCGATTTTCGGGGTGTTTGGCCTGGCTTTGCTGCTGATCGATCTCTTTTCGCAGCAATTGAAGGCGGCGGGGCAAGATGCCATCGTCCAGCGCAACAGCTTTACCCCGGCCACCCTCTCGACGGCCTTTTTCTGCCTGTTGCCGGTTTGCGCCTTGGTGCCTTTGGCTGCCTGGGGCCTGAGCGGGCCGATTTCGGCTTGGTTCAAAAGCCCCAATCTGAGAGAAATCCTGCCCGTTTTGGCGTTGAGCGTGCTGTTCGTGCCGGCGCAGGCGGTGTGCGAGGCGATGATCGCCCGCGTGTTCGGCTTTCGCACCATCGCTTTGCGTAACATGGGCGCGGTGCTGATCGGCGGGGCGGCCGGCATGTGGACGGCCTTTTCACCGGCGGCCGAATGGGCTCTGGTGGCGCAGCGCTTGGGGCAGGGCGCGTTCGCGATGGCATTTTTGATGGTCACCACCCGTTGGCACCCGCGCTGGCTATTCGATGCACAAATCGCGCGGCCCTATGCGCTGGCGGCCCTGCTGCTTTGGGCCGCGCAGATCAGTGCGGTGGCAGCCTCACGCTTGGGCGAGGGCATCGTGGGCGTGAAGCTGGGCGCGGCATCTTTGGGCCTGATGCGGGTTGGCGGGCGCTTTGTCGAGACGCTGCACGGCACGGTGACCAGCCCGATCAGCAATATGTGGGTGCCGGGCTTGGCGCGGGTGGGCAATGACGGGCCGGGGCAGCGCAAATTCGTGCTGGATCTGCTGGCGCTTTCCGCGTTTTTCAGTGTGCCGGCCTTTGCCGGCCTCGCTTTGGTGGGGCAGGATTTCGCCGATGCGGTGCTCTCCAAGGAATATGCCGCCACCGGTCTCGTCATTACCCTCTTGGCCATCATGCAGATCTGGACGCCCTTGGGCTATTTCCGCGATGGGGTGCTGGCCGGCTTGCGGCGCAACCAGACGCGGCTTTGGTTGTCTTTGCTCGATTGCGTGTTGACCGTTTTGGTAACGCTTTATGCCGTGCGCTTTGGCCTGCATGGGGTTTTGTGGTCCCACGTCATTCTTGGCGGCGCGATAACGGCGATCGTTGTGTGTGTTTTAAGTCGCGTTTTGGGCATGCCCATCCGGGCATATTTGGGTGCGGCGGCCCCGGCCTATGTCGCGGCTGCTGGCATGGCCTGCGCCGTGCTGGGTTTGCAGGCGCTCACCCCGAATATGCTGCCCTTGCTGCGCCTGATTTGCGGGGCGGGCCTGGGCGCTGGCGTTTATCTGGGCATCTTGGTGCTGGCTTTCCGGCCCTGGCTGATCGGGGCCTGGGTCACGCTGCGCGGCCGCTCTGAGGATTGAAGCCCATCAGATGCGCGTTTGCCCCAACGTGGGCGCATGCCCAGCAGGCCCAAAGGCCAATCTACAAGCGAATCGAGCATTTCAATCGGACCCGGCGGAACACCCAGTTTGGCAAGGTTTTTCCAATGCTTCGCTGCAACGTCAATTCCTCCTATGCCCCCAACGGACCAGCGCACCAATTTGCGCAGGTAAAAACGCCGGTAGCGTCGCATCAGGCGCTCTTGCTCTTCAGGCGCGAATACGCGCGGGCCATATCGCTGCAATTCCAAGCATCTCTGGAAAAGATCCAAGCGATCGCGCTCCAGCACCGTGCTGGAAACCGAATCGGCGTGCACGCGGGTCATGCACAGGCTCTCTTGAACGAAGGCAAACTTGCAGCCACGGGTCAGCAGATCGATGCAAGCATCCTGGTCCCAGCCTGAAAAGCTGCCGTCAAACAAAGGCGTGCGCATGGCGATGGCATCACGATGCAACATGATCTGAGGGGCCATGATCGACCTTTGCGCTGTCAGGATGAGACGCGCAGCTTGGGCACCGTCCATGACCAATTCATGCTTTTGCCAACCAAAATCTTCATGACGACCCCGGCTAAAATGATTGCTGCTGATCATGCCGATATCGGGCGCGACTTGGCTCGCCTCGACCAGGCGGGCGATGGCCTCGGGGACAAGCGTGTCATCGTGGCACAGCAGGCGCACATAGCTGACCTGGCTTGGGGCCAGGCTGAACGCCTTGTTCCAGTTTTCGACCTGGGAAAGCGTGGAAGCATTGCGGTGCACGTGCAGCGGCACGCGCAGGCCCTGAAAGCGCTCCAGAATCTGCGGCGTGGCATCGGTGGAGGCGTTATCCAGCACCACATGCACCAGATTGGCATAGGTTTGAGCCTGAACGCTCTCCAGCGCCTCGGCCAGATAATCTTCCCCTTGATAAACCGGGGTGATCACAGCAACACAAGGCGATTGGGTCATGGCGTATCTCGGGCAGGCTGTGTTTCAACCTTTTTTCAGGCTTTGGCGCAAGCTGTGCGAGGGGGAAATCGATTCTGCGCACAGAAACAAGGGAAGGGGGCATCATGTTGGCGAAGCAGGCGGGGGCCATGGCGGCGCGCCCGGCCAAGGTGCTGGTTCGCGGGGTCGCGCTATCATTGGGCCCGCCCAGCGGCTTTCTGGCGCATTACGAGGCGATGGTGGCGGCAAAGCGCGGCGGGATGATTTTCGCGCCAGATATGTCGCTGCTGCGCCGGGCGACCAAGGATGCGCGCCTGCGGGAAGCCTTCGCGCAGGCCGCGTTCTGCGTCAATGATGGCAGCCCGGTGGCCCTCGCGGCGGGCCTGTTATCGGGTGTGGAGACCCCCCGCTTTCGCGGCGTGGATCTGATGCGCGCCGGGTTCGCCGCGTCCGATCCGGGGGTGCGCCATTATTTCTTGGGCGGAACCCAAGCGGCGCTGGAGGCCCTGGTCGCGCGGATCGCCAGCCTGCCCAATGTTACCCTGGCCGGCTATCATTCACCGCCCTTCACGCCGTTCGAAGACATGGATTTGCCGGCCATCGCGGCCCGTCTGAAGGCGGCCCAGCCCCGGGTGGTGTGGGTGTTTTTGGGGGCGCCCAAGCAGGAATTGGTCTGCGCCGCTTTGCATGCGCGCTTGCCGGGAATTGTATTCGTGGCGGTGGGCGCGGCGCTGGATTTCGCAACCAAGCCGGGGCGCGAGGCCCCCAGGGTTATGCAAAGCTTCGGGTTGGAATGGGCCTGGCGCCTGCTCAGTGAGCCAAAACGCTTGTGGCGGCGCTATATCGCCACCGTGCCTTTGGGGGCTTTGCTTCTGCTAGAGGTGGCGGTGTTGGCTTGCTTGCGGGCGCTCGGCGGCGGGCGCGGCCGCTATCTGCTGCACGAGCCCGCGCCGTGAGCGCGCCAGCCGCCGCGGGGGCGATCCCGGTGATCGAGGTCATCGCCGGCTGGCCTGATCGGGGCGGCGGGATCTCTCAATACATGCGCTATGTGCTGGAGGAAAACGTGCGCGAGGGCCTCTTGGAGGTGCGCGCCGTGCTCGATCCGCGTGGCCGCGGTAAAGCCTCGGGAACCCTCTGGAATTTGCCTAAGGCGCTCTATCTTTTGTGGGGCGCGCGGGGCCGCGGCACAGCCCCGGCCGTGCTACATATCCATATCGCTGGGCGGCTTTCGGTGCTGCGCAAATGCGCGATGCTGGCTTGGGGCAAGGCGCTCGGCTTTGCCTGCATTCTGCATTATCATGAATATGGCTTTGCCGCGCATTTGCTGCGCATGCCTGCCCCGCTGCGGGCCTTGACCGTGGCGGCTTTGCGCTTGGCCGATCATCATATCGTGCTCGGGGCCATCGAGCTGGAACGCCTGCCGCCTTTGCTGCGGCGCGATCCGGCCCGGTTCACCATGGTGTATAACGGCGTGCCGCGCCGGGCGCTCAGCGTGCAGCGCCAGCCCGAAACGGGGCGCATCCTGTTTTTGGGCGGTTTGTCGGAGCGCAAAGGCGTCTCCGATCTGCTGCGCGCCTTGGCGCTTTTGCCGCCACATGCGCATCTGGTGCTGTGCGGGGGCGGGGATGTGCCGCGCTATCAGGCCCTGGCCGCGGAATTGAAGGTGTCTGACCGTTGCAGCTTTTTGGGCCTGCAGCCTGCCGAGCGCGTACAGGCCGAATTGGCGCGCGCGCATGTGTACACCTTGCCGAGTTTCGCCGAGGGCTTGTCCATCGCGCTGCTGGAGGCCATGGCGGTGGGGTGCCCGGTGGTGGCGACCATGGTCGGTGAGCACCCGCATGTGTTGGAGCCCAGCATGAATGCCTTGGTGGTGCGCCCAGGCGATGCGGAGGGCCTGGCGCAAGCGCTCGGTGCTTTGATGAGCGACCAAGCTTTGGCGACCCGCATCGGGGCCGCCGGCCAAGCCACGATCGCCGAGCGCTTCACCAGCGATGTGGCCCTGCGCAAGCTTGCCAATGTTTTGGGCCGCTTCAGCCCGGGGCAGAGATGAAGATCTGCGTGTTTTCCAAAAGCTGGCGCGAGGGCGCGGGCTGGTACGTGCAAGGCCTGGCCCAAGGCCTGGTGGACGCCGGCGCGGCGGTGGTGTTCATCGCGCCGCCCGCCTCCCCGCCCGAACGCGAGCCCAAGGCGGCCGGAGTGCGCCGCGTGCGCACCGCGCGTGAGCGCACGGATGGGGCCGGGAAAGGCGCGCGGGTGCTCGCCTCGCTGCGGCGGATCGCGGGGGGCCTGCTAGCGCTCGCGGGCGCGCGGTGGCAGTGCCGCCGCTTTGTGTTCACCACGCCGGAGCCCTTGTTGGTCACGCTGGCCACGATGATGGCTTTGCGCCTGACCGGAGCCGACCTCACCTTCGTGGTGCATGATCCCCAGCCCCATTCCTGGGGCCTGCCGCGCGCGCTGCGGGCATTAGAGCGCGGCGGGCATGGGCTGAGCTATCGCCTGGCCAATCGGCTGGTGGTGCTGACACAAACCGGGCGCGCACAGCTCATCCAGGCCTTCGCCATCGCGCCGCGGCGCATCCATGTCATCCCCCACGGTGCCTTCAGCCTTGAGGCGGTGCCACCCCCGGTTTGCGGCCGGAGCGTCCTGTTGGCTTTTGGCGCGATCCGCCGAAACAAGCGCCTGCTGGAGGCCATCGAGGCGATCCATGCCTTCAATGCCGCGGCCGATGCGGCAATCCGCTTGATCATCGCCGGTGCGCCTGATCCGCGCGAGCCGGAATACTGGCGCGCTTGCGAGGCAGAGATTGCGGGCAACACCAACACGTTTCAGCTTGAGATTGGCTTTGTCAGTGAGCCACGTTTGGCGCAGTTGACGGCCCAAGCCGACGCATTCCTGCTGCCCTACGAAGACTTTGCCTCGCAAAGCGGGGTGGCGGTGCTGGCCGCGCTGAACGGGCGCCCCGTGTTGGCGACGCGCGCCGCTGGCGGCGAATTGTTCGCGCTGGGCATGGCGGGCATTGAGATCGCTGGGCCGGTCAGCCCGGCCACGATCGCGGCAGCAATCCGCCAGTGGCAGGCGATTGCGCCGCCAGAGTGGGCCGAAGCTTGCGTAAACGCGCGCGAAACGCTTCAAGCGCGCTTAGCCTGGCCACGCATCGGGCAGGATTTTTTGGCCATCCTCGAATAGGGCCCCCGGCAAGGCCCCGCGCATCGCCCCCAAATGCCAACGATAGCGATAAAGCCGCTGCGGCTTTTCCCGCAGCGCGCGCTTCCAACATTGCAGGCCAAGTGCGCGCGCCATGATCCGTGGCGATGAGGATATCGATCCCATGGGAGGCGAGCACGCGGTCTCCACGCAGCCAAAAGCATCGGAAGATGCATTTGTGGTAGCTTCGAACCCGTCTTATTCGCGATAACCACCATCGTCGCGGAGGCGGACGTATCGGCTTGCCAGGAAAGGCGCGCTGAGCGCGACGCCGATGTCGATGGCAGCTATCGTGAATAAGCCACACTAGGAGCGATGCACGTGCCACTCGTTAGCATCATTGTGCCAGCTTGGAACGCCGAGGATTTCATCGCCGCGGCGATTTCCAGTGCCTTGCGCCAGACTCTGACGGACCTGGAGGTCTTGGTGGTGGATGATGCCTCCACCGATGGCACCATCGCAGCGGCCATGGCGGCCGGCGGCGCCGATCCGCGGCTCCAGATACTGCGCGCGCCGCAAAATGCCGGCCCCAGCGCCGCGCGCAATCGCGCACTGGATCAGGCCCAGGGCAGGTATGTCGCGGTTCTGGACGCTGACGATCGCTTCGCGCCGGTGCGTTTGCAATCCATGCTTGGGTTCATGCAGGAGCGAAACGCGGATATTGCCTTCGATAATCTGCTGCGCTGCCCCAACCCGCGCGATGATGGGGGCGGGGAGCCCCATTTGAGCATCCCGGCCGATGCGGGGCCACGCCGGCTAGACCTGGAGGGATTCCTCATGGGCAACCGGATGAATGGCTCGGATCGCACTCTGGGTCATCTCAAACCCATCATCTCCAGGGCGTTTTTGGAGAAAGCGCGCCTGCGCTATGATCCACAAATCCGCATCGCCGAAGATTTCATGCTGATCGCCGAAGCGCTGGCGCTGGGCGCATCCGCCTGGTTGCTTCCCGACGCCGGCTACAAATACTGGCTCCGGCCTGGCTCTCTATCCAAGCGCCCGATGGCCCGCGACATCGCTTTGCTGCAGGCCTGTGACGATGGCTTTCGCGCGCGCCACGGAGCGGCCCTGGCACCCGGTGCGCGGCGCGCCCTCGATGCCCGGCGGGCCGATCTCGATGGCATGCAGGCCTTTCTGCGGTGCCGCGAGGCGGCTCTGGCAGGGCGCTGGCTTAGCGCAGCGGCCGCGATCGCGCGCCGGCCAGCCGCTTTGGTGCACGCCCAGCCAGGGCTGAAAGATCGTGGCCGTGCTGCATTGCGGCAATTACAAAGGGCTTTTGCCCGTTGAGCTCGAATTGCTCCGCCACGGATCGGCACGTCATGGCATTAACTCATTGACGCTCTGGAGCATTTTCAAAGAAATCGAAGTCGATTTCTGATTCGAAAAATGCTCTGATTTAATAATTTAGAGCCCATTTGGACGGAAAACCGCAACTCCACTTTTCCAGAATGCGCTCTAGCAACACTTGCGCGATGAAGAAAATGCGGTGGAATAGCGGGCTTTGCACATAGGCGGTTTCTGGGTTTTTCCCAAAAGCACGCAAAATTAAAGCATTAGGCCAATTCCTTTGGGGGAAAACCTGGCTGCACTTTAGGATAAGGCAGCCCAGCCTGCTGGTTAGCGCCCCCCTGTACACAGCGTCAATAGCCGATGGCCGCATCAAGTACTGGTCAGTAATAAATTTTTAACGCCCATGGATAGCCCCCCATTTTTCTGCCAGATTTGAGGCATTGGGTCACGACAGCGGCTTGCGTTCCTTGTCATTTTTGGAAAGGGCGTGATTTTCCCTGTTTTAGGGAAAATCCAAGCTCGTCGCATCGGAGAAATGCTTTGCCGTGCGGGCAAGCGCGTGCGCCAGTTTTTGGCGTTTGCTTTTTGTTGACTTTGCTGCAATGCACCATGCGGGCTTGGCGCGGAATTTGCTTAAGTAGGTAAGGGCAGGCTCTGCCGACGGAGCCGCATCTGGATCGAGGTTAGGTATGGACGCGGGAAAGTCGATCGGCGTTGGCGCGGCGGGCCAAGAGAGGATCGCGCCTGCGTCGGCTAGAAAAGCCCGACACCTTTTGCCATACGGGCGGGTGAGCCTGCCGCGCTTGACCGGAGCGCGCATGGCGTTTCCAAGGGCGTCCGGTGATCTCTGCGGCGATGGCCTTGAAGATATCCAGCAGTTCCCGGTGCCGGACAGGCAGATCGGCTCGCCCAAGTCCGAGTTGAGCATGCGCGTGTTTGATGTTGTGCTTGGCGGTTTGCTATTGTTGCTATTGGCTCCACTCATGCTGGTGATCGCACTTATTGTGCGCTGCGATTCGGCGGGCGGGGCATTATTTCGGCAAACGCGCTATGGTCTTGGCGGCGTGCCGTTCACGATTTTCAAGTTCCGGACCATGACCTGCGCCGATAACGGCACAGGAATGGTGCAGGCCACCCGCAATGATCCGCGCGTCACGCGCGTCGGGCGCTGGCTGCGTAAGCTCAGCCTCGATGAATTGCCGCAAATCCTGAATGTTCTGAACGGCAGCATGTCATTGGTCGGCCCACGCCCGCACGCGGTGGACATGGATTGGCGCTTTGCGCGGGAGTTCCCGTATTATGGGCAGCGCTTTTTGGTGCGACCGGGCATTACCGGCCTGGCGCAATTGCGCGGCCTTCGCGGTGAGATCACTTGTGACACCCAAATCCGCAAGCGCGTATTGCATGACATTGTCTATATCCGGCGTCGTTCATTGACCCTTTATTTGCAAATTCTGGTATCAACTGTTGCGGTAGTGCTGTTCCAACAGGAAGCGTACTGAGGTGATAGCGCAGACTGTTTATCGTGTGGTCAAAAACAGCGCGGAAATATTATAGCACGATCCGATCCAGCTTGATCGGAATACGATGCTCTACAGAATTGGGTAACGGCGTATTTGATCGATCGAGATGAGCCAAATCGATCGGATCTTGCCCTGGAAAACTGGCAGAAACTGACCAAAGGAGTGACGTGGCGATGGTGCAGGGCGGATGGCTGAAAGCGGCTGTGATGAGCCTGTTGGCGATGGCCGCTCTCACGGCTTGGCGGCCAGAGGCGCGCGCCCAGACAGCCCCCCCGGTGGCGGATGCCAGTGCGGTTGGCGGGTATGTGCTGGGGGCGAATGACCGCCTGCGGCTGATCGTTTTCGGCGAAGAAAATCTTTCTGGTGAGTTTCAGATCGATGCCGGGGGCAGTGTCAGCCTGCCTTTGATCGGTGAGATCAAAGCCTCCGGCCTCGAGGTGCGGGCCTTGATGCGCGCGATCGAATCGCGCCTGGCTGATGGCTATCTGCGCGATCCCAAGGTCAGCATCGAAGTGCTGTCCGCCCGGCCTTTCTATATCCTGGGGGAGGTTCAGCGCGCGGGCCAATACCCCTTTGTCAACGGCATGACAGCACCAAATGCGGTGGCCACGGCCGGTGGCTTCGCGCCGCTGGCGGATCAAACGCGGGTGCTGATTAAGCGCGCGGATCAGGCCGCGGAGATGGAATTGCCGCTGGATGCACAAACCGCGATTTTGCCGGGCGATACCATCCGCATCGTCAAGGGCGCGTTCTTTATTCTGGGGGAAGTCAACGCGCCGGGCGAGTATCCCTACACGCAAGGCCTATCTGTCCTGCAGGCCGTGGCCACCGCCAAAGGCTTTACCTATCGCGCCAATCGCAGCCGCGCTTACATCCAGCGGGCTGGGGAATTGGTTGAAAAACCATATAAAATCAGGCCGTCACTGACTTTGCGGCCAGGCGATACCGTGCGTGTGGGTGAGCGCCTGTTTTGAGCCATCGGCCGCTGGCCGAATGCACCGGCCAAGGTTGGCACGAAACTGGCAGGGGCCGGAGCAAAAAGTTGGATCGATCGAATTTCAAGGGGACCGCCGTGAAACTCAGTAAATTTCTTATCAGTGTGGCGGCGAGCAGCCTGCTGTCTTGCTTGGGCCCGATGGCAGCCTACGCGCAAAGCCCTGCCCCCGAGGAGAATTTCAGCGTCACCGAGCGCCCGCGCCCGGAATATGATCCCGTTGGCATTCGCGCCGGGGCGTTCCGGATTTCGCCGTTTCTGCGCGGCGATGTCGGGTATTTCGACAATGTGTTCGCGACGCAAACCAATCGCCAGGGCGATGTGGTGCTGGGTCTCAATTCGGGGCTAGATGTCGGCTCCACTTGGTCGCGCCATCTATTTCGCGGCAGTTTTCAATCACAAACCGATTTTTATCAGCGTTTTGAAGGCGAGTCGCGCACAAATTTCCGCGGTGATGTCGAGGGGCGTCTCGATTTGGGCCGGGCCAGCGCCATCGGTGCTGGTGGCGCTTTCCGCCGCCACGTTGATCCACGGACCTCGCCGGAAACCCCGCTCAATGCCGCCGAACTGGTGCGCTTCAATACGCGCACGGTGTTCGTTTATGGCTACCACACCTTGAATCGCCTGCGCCTTACGGGACGCTTGCAGCGCCGGGGTTATGATTTCGCCGATCTCGATACGCTCAATTTCGGCCGTGTCTCCTTGGAAGATCGCAACCGTGTCGAATACGACGCGACGGGACGCGCCGATTACTCGGTCAGCCCCGACACATCCGTATTTTTCGAGGGCGGCTGGAATCGCCGCGATTACGGCGTTATCCCGGCCAGCGGCGTGGAGCGCAGCTCAACGGGGCAGACCTTCCTCGTCGGGGCGCGGACCAATATCACGCGCTTGCTGCGCGGCGAGGTCGCGGTTGGCTATCTGCGCCAGAATTACCAAGCCGCGAACGTGAACATTCTGGGCAGTGTTTCGACGCGGGTTGCGCTGGAATACTTCGCCTCTCCGCTGACCACGGTACGCTTTGATGCCAGCCGCCGCGTTCTCGATACCGGCGTGGAAAGCAGTGCAGGCCTGCTGCAAACCGATCTGGGCGTGCAGGTTGATCATGAATTGCTGCGCAACGTGCTGGTGAATTTCGGCGGCGGCTATCAGCGCCAGGGCTTTCGTGGCTTGCCGCGCGCCGATCGTTACTTAACTGCCAATGCGGGCGCGAAGTATCTGATTAATCGCAATCTTGCGGCCGGATTGACCTATAATTACCTCAACGGCCGCTCGAGCGATCTGGTCAACGGGCGCGCGTATTCCTCCAACGGGATCCGCCTTTCTTTGACCGTGCAGCTCTAATGCTTTATGGCTCTCAGCATCGGAAAACCCGGTGACGCTTTTTATGGAAGCGAGGAAAGGTGCGATGGCCGATACGGGCGCGCACACGCGCAAGCCTCTATTTCCCGCCGGTCAATCGGTGATTGAGCGGGCAGGCCAGGGCGGCGGGGCCGGCGGGCCTGCTGATTTCGGCTTGAGCGATCTCGCGCGCGTGCTGCGCCGGCGCATGTGGGTGTTTGCCTGCGTGTGCACCGGCGTGTTCCTGTTGGTGGCGTTCTACACTGCGACGTCGCCGCGCATTTACCAGGCGAACGTGCAGGTTCAGCTCAATTTGCGTGAAAACAATGCCTTTCCCTCGGCGGAATCGGTGTTCACCGGCTTGGCGGGTGATACTGCCGCGGTCGATACCGAAACTACGATTTTGGGCTCGCGCAAGGTGGCGGAATTGGTGGTCGATGGCTTGAAGCTGACGACTGACAGTGAATTTTCGCCCGCGGCACGCCCAGGTTTGCTGAAATCCTTGCTGAGCCTTGGCTCGAAGCCGGTTGTCAATCCTGATCTGGAAATGGCGCGACGCCGGCAGATGGCCGTTACCAATTTGCAGGAATCGGTGACCATCCAGCGATCAGGTTTGACCTATATCGTCGACATCACGGCCAAAGCGCACAGCGCCGACAAAGCCGCCTTGATCGCCAATGCCTATGCAGAAGCCTATCTGAACCAGCAATTAGAAGCGAAATATGACGC
>JAKFWI010000257.1 GCA_021731965.1 Hyphomonadaceae bacterium
CTGAAGTCCAAGACCGACGCTGGACTGAAGCCCAAGATAGAAAAGTCTGGCCGGGTTCTGGTGACGGTCAAGGCACTTGAGCCGGAGTGACCAGCCCCCCGATCGGATGGACAGCCCAAGCGTGACGAGCGGGTTATCTTATCCAAGCAGGTGTGGGCTGACTAGATTTTATTGGAACGATCCCTGACAATCTGAGCATTTCAGCATTAACACCATCGGATCTGCCGTCCAGAGTGTATTCCTCGATCTTGTGGGCGGTGAGTGATAATGCAATGGCGTGATAATCGGGTGGAATGTGAATTCCTTTTGCGCCCCTGTCATCGCGCCACAGGCCGATGCAGCGCGATTGCTCGAACAGCCGTGTTGCGTTGGTTCGCTCGATGAGTCCAAGCGATGTGAATGTCAGCACCGAGGAGCCTGGGTCCTCGGCAAGCACTCCTGCATATCGCCCTGGCCACCGCGTCTGAAGTTGGGGGCCGTCCATAAGAAGCGCTAAAATCAGATTGGGCCCGATGGCGCGTACCAACTCCTGCGCCGGATCGACACGCGCGAGATCCTCGCAAATCAAAGTGGTTACCGTTAAATGATTGCGGAGCGTCACGACGCTCAGGCTCCTGGAAAAAATGTCCAGGGCTTCAGCCCAGGTCTGCGATGCGTCGAGCGCGGCCCCAAGTGAATAGGTGGCGATCTGTTCCTGCGTGAGCACCCAGCGATGGTGCTTTTCTCGAATGTCTCTCACAGCGGCCCTTACTTGGCTACCAGCCGTGTTCTTGCCAAACACAACCAGAGCGGACCAATTGCCCTCACGGGCTTCCGAGCGCCCGTCCGCCTTTTCATCCACCATTTCATGGAGGCCAGCCGCGAGCATCTCCATATTTGGACGGTTCGCGCGGCAATCATCCAAGACCCTCTTGAAAATGCGGGCGCTCAGGGCCAGCTCCGGGAACACCAAGCCGTGTATCTCTCCAAGATCCGCTTCAGCGCGGTTGATCAGATCGTTTACAAAAAAGACGAAGGCATCCAAATCTTTTGTCGGTGCTTCAACGCCAGGACGTGCAGAAAACCGCGCTTGAGCCGGCCTCGGCGAACTAAAGCCACCGGCGCTAATCGACCGAAAGTCCTTGCTGCTCACCGAGTAGGGATAGGGTACAAGCAGAAGATTGAGCGGCTTGTTCGCTCGTGGGTCGTCATTGGCGGACCAAAGTGGCGCAATCCATCGCGCTCGTGCGAGCCCCTGAGGTGGCAAGGCTGCTAAATGGTGCGACATGGATCGCATCGTACAACCAAGACTTGGTGTGCGTGATTTAGGTAGAACGCAAATGACGTCGGGATTCGCATGCGACAGGGTATAGCG
Organism: Hyphomonadaceae bacterium; assembly: GCA_021731965.1. Taxonomy (GTDB): domain Bacteria; phylum Pseudomonadota; class Alphaproteobacteria; order Caulobacterales; family Aquidulcibacteraceae. The sequence continues at coordinate 1,355 of JAKFWI010000257.1, forward strand.
CTTGTGGTCCTCTTTGGGATCCTCCAGATGCTTGATCGTCATAAATAGTCGAAACAATACATCCGATCGTTCCGCGTTGGCGTCTAAGAAACCGATGTCAGCAGAGGCCTCGTCGGCGATCATAAGGAGCATCAGCGCCGCCATCCACCAAGAGGGTGGCTCAGCGTCGCGGGCCAGTTCTTGAAAGACCGGCACAGAATCGGGGATGAAAGCGCCTGTTTTCGAGATGCCCGCAGCATCAAGAACTGCGCGCCAAGCTAGGCGAACCGAGAAAGGCGGCATCAGAGTCAAATCATAATGATTGCTTTTGCCATGGAAATGACTGCGCCACCAAGCGCCGGATGCGCGAGCAACGCGCCGCCGTTTCTCGCAAACTCGCAGAACCCTTGGAGTCGCCGAACTTTGCTTTGGTTCGATCGATTCCTGGACATGATGATAGGCACCGCTGCGCGCCATCAAGATTGCAGCGATGGCGAATAGGTCCGGCGGGTCCGAGGGCGGTGGCAGCCAGGCTGCATATTTTCCCTTGCACCCCTTTGGCCGTTGGAAGGAGGGAACGAGCTCCTCAACGGACACCATTCCACCCCCTGGGTCACCCTGTCCGTTTTCCTGCGGCGATACGGTGACGCGCCGAACGATCTGCGGGGTGCCCTTTGGAAACACCAGCGTGATCAATTCGATAAGCGTCTGCGACACGTGATCTAATCCCTGCTTTCGTCTTCGCCACGATCGGCGCTTGCGACGCAGTGCCGCAGCACGTCCCCGTTTGTTAGATAGCCGAGGATTGGCTCTTGCTGTTGGCCGTTCTTGGTCACGACAATGTCCTGCACAGCGGGATGTTGCTGCATGCGCGTCAAAGCATCTTCGACTGTAGCGGTTTCCGGCATCCAGACGGTCCCACCCCGCAATCTCTTTTCGACTTCCGGGTCGTTCAAGAGTGCGCGAATGCTGTTCTGCTCTCGGTTGCGGTCCTTGTATTCGAAGTATGTGCTATGGTGAATGACCTCCACCACTTTCCGCCCGTTCAGCAAAGGCTGAAAGATAACTGCGCGCGTGCGTGCCTCAGCACCTTTGAAAACCTGCTCCACATTTTGTAGCAGCGCGTCTCCATCCGAAGGGAGCAAAACTCCATGTATGTCGGTGTCCAGCCGCATGATCTGTCGCAGCAATATGCGCTTGAGTCGACTGCGAAACCCATGCGCGCCAACGAGCAACTGCGCGTCCTGCGCTGCCTGGGCATGAGCGTCGGTAACGAAGTAATAGGCGATCACCGCGCCGATCCAGCCGGATACGATGGGCAGGAGCGCCGTCGCGAGTTCCTTCACGGATTTCTGCACCAAGTCTGAAACTTGGCATTCAGCCGCCCCTGGGCGGATTCGCAAGCAGCCTACGAGTGCCGCATCGGCGAACGGTGCTGCTATCCAGGCGGTAACAAGGATCGCAAGAGGAATGCAGGAAACCCGGAACACCCAGCTTGCAACTTTCAAGCGCTCACCGCTCCGCAAGCCGGATTGGTGCCTGGAACTCCTGGTTGCCATGTTTTCCCCCATGAGAGAGAAGCAATCCGGGCTTCTCAAAGGTGTCAAGCCATTTTGTTGCTTTTAGAGCGCGCCGCCATCAGGGCACCCGCCGCCCAATAGCCGGAAAATGGTCAGGCAGGTCGAGTTGACAAAGCAAACAAAACCGTTTGCGCCGCTTTTAGCGCATGCTTGCCAGCCTGTTTGCCTGCAATCACTTCGGTTTGCGATCGGTCTGAAGCCTACCCCAACACAGCCCCTTCACACTACGCCGAGCGCGCGCAGCTTGGCCTTGGGATGGACTTCGTTCTGGCTCATCACCGCCGTGGCGGGGCGGAAGCGCTCGATCAGGGTGCGCACATAGGGGCGCACGCCCGCGCTGGTCAACAAAACCGGGGTTTCGCCCTGATTGGCGGCGCGCTCAAAAGCCACGCGCACGGCCGAGACGAATTCGTGCAGCTTGGAAGGGGCCAGAGCCAGTTGGCGATCCGCGCCGGTGCCGATCAAGGCCTCGGCGAAGGAGTTTTCCCAGCTGGGCGAGAGCGTGACGATCGGCAGCGCGCCGTCGCTCGCCCGGTGCTGGAAGCAGAGCTGACGCGCGAGACGCGCCCGCACATGCTCGGTGATCAGCAGCAAATCATGCGTGGCGGGGGCCGATTCGGCGATCGCCTCAACGATCGAGCCCAGATCGCGGATGGAGATGCGCTCACGCAGCAGGTTTTGCAGCACCCGTTGCACGCCCGCCCAGGAGATGTGCGCCGGGGCGGCATCATCCAGCAGTTTTTGCGTATCCTGCGGCAATTCCCGCAGCAGTTTTTTGACCTCCGCGAAGGTCAGCAATTCGGGCATGGCCTCTTTGATGATTTCGGTGAGATGCGTCGTCATGACCGTGGCGGGATCGACGATGGTGAAACCGCGTAGGCCCGCTTCTTCCTTGAGGTCTTCGCCGATCCATTTGGCATCCAGCCCGAAGGCAGGCTCCTTGACGGTTTCGCCCTCCAGGGCCACGCCGCGCCCCATCGGGTCCATCACCAGCAATTTGCCCAGTTTCAGGCGGCCCTGGCCGGCCTCCAGCTCGCGGATGCGCACCATGTATTGGTCATGCGCCAATTGCACATTATCCAGGATGCGCACGGCGGGCATGATGAAGCCCAATTCCTGGGCCATGCTTTTGCGCAGCGCTTTGATCTGATCGGTCAGGCGCCGCCCCTGCACGTCATTGAGCAAAGGCAGCAGGCCAAAGCCCAGCTCGATGCGCACCTCATCCATGGTCAGCGCCGATTCCGGCGTTTCCTCAACCGGGGGCGCGGTCGACTTGGCGGGCGCAGCCGCTGCTTTTTCTGCTGTCTTGGTGAGGCGCCAGGCCAAAAAGCCGGCCCCCCCGGCGATGAGCCAGAAGGGGATCAGCGGCATGCCCGGCAAAATGCCGGCCAGCGCCGCCACCCCGGCCACGAGGCCCAAGGCCTGCGGATATTTGGCCAATTGCTTGGCCAAAGCTTTATCAGCGGCCCCTTCCAGGCCAGCCTTGGAGACGATCAAGCCGGCGGCCGTGGAAATGATCAAGGCGGGGATTTGCGCCACCAGCCCATCGCCGACGGTGAGGCGGGTATAAGTATCGGCCGATTCCGCCAGCGGCAGGCCGTGCGTCACCGAGCCGATGACGATGCCGCCAATGATGTTGATGGCCGTGATCAACAAGCCGGCTATGGCATCGCCACGCACGAATTTGGAGGCACCGTCCATGGCCCCGAAGAAATTGCTTTCCTCTTCCAGCATTTTGCGGCGCGCGCGCGCCTGATCCTCATTGATCATCCCCGCGGAGAGATCGGCATCGATGGCGATTTGCTTGCCGGGCATGGAATCCAACGTGAAGCGGGCCGCGACCTCGGCGATGCGGGTCGAGCCGCGGGTGATCACCATGAAATTGATGATCACCAGGATGATGAACACCACCACGCCGATGACGAAATTGCCGCCCATGACGAATTGCCCGAAGGCCTCGATCACGTCGCCGGCGGCATGCACGCCCTTGTGGCCATTCGAAAGGATCAGCCGCGTCGAGGCCACATTGAGCGCCAGGCGAAACAAGGTGGTGATCAGCAAAACGGCCGGGAATGCGTTGAATTCCAAGGGCTTTTGGATCAGCAACGAAACCATCAGCACCAAAACGGCGCTGGTAATCGAAACCGCCAGCAGCAAATCCAAGGCGAAGGCCGGCAAAGGCACCAGCAGGATGGCCAAAATCCCCAACACGCCAACGCTAAGCGCGATTTCGCCGCGCAGCAGCGCCCGGCCTAAGCGGGCGAACGACAAAGATTGCGGTGCCAGAGTTTCAGCCATCGCGTCACGATGACGAGATTCGCGCCAATTTGCTCTATCTCGCGTGCGCAAGTTCGTGCTTCCATGCACGAATTGCCAATCGGGGCCGAAGGCGATGGTGAATTCCAGTGGGGCCGCGCCCTATATCGTCATCGAAGCGTGCGCGGCGCGCGTGTGCGTGCGCGCGGGCGGGCAGATGCTGGCCGCCAGCAGCAGCGCCTTGCGGCTGATCGAGGGCCGCTACCCGCCCGTGCTGTATGTGCCGCGCGAAGATTCGCTGCCCGGAATGCTGGTGCCCAACAAGCGGCGCACGCATTGCCCCCATAAGGGCGAGGCGCGCTATTTCGACGTGAAGCTCAAAGGGCAAATGATTCGCGACGCGGCCTGGAGCTATGAGGCCCCGAAAGCCGAGGTTGCAGCGATTGCCGGCCATATCGCCTTTTATCCTCACCAGGTCGAGATCGTAGAAGAAGCCGCGGAGGGCTGAGCCGTGTCAGGCCGCGCAGCCGGTAGGCGGTGGGCGCACCTCCAGCCCCGCATCGATATAGAGCTTCAGCTTGTTGCGCAGCGTGCGGATCGAAATGCCCAAAATCGCCGCCGCATGGGTGCGATTGCCCAGGCAATGATCCAGCGTTTCGAGGATCAAGTCCTGCTCAACCGCCGCCACGGTGCGACCCACCAGTGCCCGCGACGCCGCCTCCGCGGCGAGACGATCCTCATCGGAGGCCGTCCCGCCCCAAAGGCCTTCGCTGGTGCGCACGGCTTCGGGGCCGATCTCTTCGCCCACGCTCAGCAATACGGCGCGGTGCATGGCATTTTCTAGTTCGCGGACATTGCCGCGCCAGGCCATGCTCTGCACCAGATCTGCTGCTTCTTTCGATAGGCGCTTGGCGGCACGCTGATTGGCTTTGGCGAATTTTTCGACAAAGGCTTGCGCCAGCGGCAAGATATCGCCCTTGCGCTCGCGCAGCGGTGGGATGCGCAGCGTCACCACATTGAGCCGATAGAGCAGATCCTGCCGGAAGACGCCGTCGCGCACGGCCTGGCCAAGATCACGGTTGGAGGTGGCCAGGATGCGAATATCCACCGGCACGGGCTTGGCCCCACCGACGCGATCGATCACCCGCTCCTGCAGCGCGCGCAGCAGCTTGGCTTGCAGGCGCTGATCCATCTCGCTGACTTCATCGAGCAGCAGCGTGCCGCCATGGGCTTCTTCGAACTTGCCGATGCGCCGGGCCACAGCCCCGGTGAAGGCGCCTTTTTCATGGCCGAACAGCTCGCTTTCCAGCAAATTGTCGGGGATGGCAGCGCAGTTTACGGCGATGAACGGGGCCTGCGCGCGCTTGGAATGGCTGTGCACATAGCGCGCCATGACTTCTTTGCCGACGCCGCTTTCGCCGCCAATCAGGATCGATGCATCCGAGGCCGCTACCGCATCGGCCAGGCGCAGCACGTCACGCATGGCACTGTCAGCCGCCACCAGCTCGCGCTGATCATCGGCGATGGCCGCCAAGATGGCCCCGATCATCTCCGCATCCGGGGGCAGGGGGATGAATTCGCGTGCGCCGGCCCGGATGGCATCGGCCGCCGCATTGGCATCGGCCGCCACGCCGCAGGCCACCACCGGGGCGCGGATGCGCTCGCTGTCGCAGGCCTCCAGGAAGGCACGCACATCGAGCTTGACATCGATCATCACCAAATCCGCGCCGCGACCAGAGCGCAGGGCCTCCAAGCCCTGCAGCACGGTTTCGGCATGCGCCACCTTGGCCCCGCGATCGAGCGCGAAGCGGGTGGCGGTGCTGATTTGGCCGTTGAGCGGCCCAATGATCAAAAGGCGCATAAGCGTGGGAACTCCTAGGCGGTATCGCCATCCTTGATGATTTCGGTCATGGTCACGCCCAGCCGCTCGTCCACGATCACCACTTCCCCGCGCGCGATCAGCCGATCATTGACGTAGACATCGATGGCTTCGCCCACCTTGCGGTCCAGCTCCAGCACCGAGCCGCGCGTCAAGCGCAGCAGGCTGGCCACGTTAAGCTGCGTGCGCCCCAGCACAGCCTGGATATTGACCGGCACGTCGAAGACGGGGGCGAGATCCGCCGCGGATTTCTGGGCCTCCGGCTCGGCGGGGGCCATATCCTGGGCCGAGATTTCCGGCAATTGCAATTCGCGCGTTTCGCTCATGATGCGTTTCCTGTTTCAGCTATGACTTCCGCCGCGAGGGCGTCCAGCCGGGCGATGAGATCGGCGCGCGATATGCTGATGCGGCCCTCCGGCCATTCAAGGGCAACATCCCCGGGCAGAATGCCTGGGTCGGGGCGGATGATCAGCGCGTCACCGAGGCCGTGCTCATCGGCGATGGCGCGTAACAGCGGCTCCAGTATGCCATGCAGCGCCTGTGGCACCCGCACCATCAGGCGCGGCTGCAGCCGCAATTCCTCAAGCGCCAGCTCGACCACCTGCAAAGCGCGCGCCTCGCCAAAGCGATCGAGCGCCGCCCCGGCGATGGCCTGGCCGGCAGCCAAAGCAAACTGGGTCGCCTCGCCCCGCAGGGTTTGGATTTCCGCGCCAATCTGTGCGAGCAAAAGCTGCGCTTGCTTGGCCAAAATGCGGGCCATGTCGGCGGCGGCGCGCTGGGCCTTGGCCACCTCGCTATCTTCACCCGCCGCGAAGGCCTCGGCGCGGATCGCCTCGACTTCCTTGGCGGTGTAAATGGACCGCAGGCCGTGCCCATCGCGCAAGACCTCCCCCTCCGCGGAAAACACTGTGTCGAAGCCGTATTTGCGTGCGGAAATGCTCATGCTTTGCCCATCAATAGATCAACTCGTCTTCTTTGCTATCGCCGGCCAGCACCAGCTCCCCCTTGGTGGCCAAATCTTTGGCAACCAGCACCATCTGCATTTGTGCCGCATCCACATCCTTGAGGCGCACCGGGCCGAGCGCGGCCATGTCATCGCGCATCAGCCTAGCCGCGCGTTCGGACATGTTGGAGAAGAACATCTGCCGCAATTCGTCGGAGGCTCCTTTGAGGGCCATGGTCAGCACGTCTTTTTCCACGCCGCGCAGCAAGACTTGCACGCCGGTGGAATCGAGCTTTTTAAGATCTTCAAACACGAACATCAGCGCGCGAATGCGATCGGCGGCATCGCGATTGCGCTCTTCCAGCGCGCCAAGAAAACGCGATTCGGTTTGCCGATCGAAGCTGTTGAAGATTTCCGCCATCAATTCGTGGCTGTCGCGCTTGGAGGTGCGCGCCAGATTGGACATGAACTCGGTGCGCAGCGTCATTTCGATCTTGTCGAGGATGTCGCGCTGTACCGGCTCCATGCGCAGCATCCGCGTGACGCATTCGGTGGCGAAATCCGCGGGCAGGCTAGAAAGCACTCGCGCCGCGTGGTCGGGCCGGATTTTCGACAGCACCACCGCCACGGTCTGCGGGTATTCGTTCTTCAAATAATTGGCGAGCACCTGTTCGCTGACATTGCCGAGCTTGTCCCACATGGTGCGCCCGGCTGGGCCGCGGATTTCCTCCATCAGGTTTTCGACTTTGTCGGCTGGGAGGAATTGGGTCAGCAGGCGCTGGGTGGCCTCGAACGTGCCGATCAGGCCGCCGCCACCTGAAAGCTTGTTGATGAATTCGACGATGAGTTTTTCAACGGTCTGCGCGCTCACCGTGCCCAGACTGGACATGGCATAAGAGATCTCCTTGACCTCCTCCTCGTCCAGGTGCGTCCGCAGCGCCGCGGCGTTCTCGCCCAAAGCCAGCAAGATGATGGCCGCCTTTTCGGGGCCAGTCAGCTCGGAGGGTTCGGGAGGATTGCGCTGCTCAGCCATGGTTTAGCGAGCCGCTGCCAGCCATTCGCGCACGATGGTCGCGGATTGCTCAGGGTAGGCCTGCACGACATCCGCCACCTTGCGCACCGAGGAGGCGCGCACCGTGCCGCTGAACTGGGCAATGTCCACGCCCGCATCGACCGCGGCTTCGTGCTGCTGTTGGGCCATGGTCATTTCGCCAAAGCCCTCGGGTGCCATCATGCCAACAGGGGGGGCGATCATGGCTGGCTCGCCTTTCTTGGCCGCCTTCAGGGCCTTGGGCGCGCCGCCAGAAACCAGCGGGCGCAGCACGAAGATGATCAGCGCCAAGGCTGCGATCAGCGCCGCGCCAATTTCGCCAATGCGCAGGGGATCGATGCCGGCAAGGTTAAAGCCCTTCGGGTCTGAGGCTTGCGAGCCGGCGATGTCGGCGCGGGCCAGGCGCACGCCCACCACCTCGACTGTATCGCCGCGTTCGGCGTTGAAGCCGACGGCGGAACGCACCAGCGCCGTGATGCGCTGCAGCTCGGCGGGATCGCGCGCGGCCCATTGCGGGGGCTGGCCGCTGGCACCGGGGGTGGTCACGCCATCCACCGCCACAGCGACAGACAAACGCTTGAGCCGCCCGCCCTCGATGGTTTCCGTTCGGGTGGTGCGGGAGATTTCGTAATTGACGATTTCCTCGGTGCGCTCCGAGCCGGCACCGCCCGCGCCGCCATCCGAAGCGGAGCCGTCTGGCAGATTGCCGCTGGCGCTGGCCGGGCCGCCGGCACGATCCGCTTCGCTGGATTTATCCTCCACCGAGTTGGTTGAGCGCACCACCCGCCCGTCGGGATCATAGCGCTCACTGGCCTCGGTGATGCGGTTGAAATCCATATCGGCGGCCACCTGGACCCGCGCCCCGCCTACGCCCACCACGCCTTCGACCAGATCAAGCACGGTGCGGCGGATGCGCTCTTCCACCGCGTTTTTGCGCTCGTCCGCCAAGCCAGCCGCGGCCACGGCCCCATCGGCCTCGGCAGCGGCCAGCAGCTTGCCGCTCTCATCCAACACGGTCACTTTCTCGGGGTGGAGGTCGGGGACGGCCCCGGCCACCAGATTGCGCACCGCGCGGATCTGCTCCTGCGACAATGGCCCGCCAACCAGTTTGAGCACGATGGAGGCCGAGGGCTGCTGCTTGTCGCGCTCGAACAGCTTACGTTCGGGCAGCACCAAATGCACCCGAGCACTGGTGACGGCGTCCAGCGAAATGATGGTGCGCGCCAGCTCCCCCTCCAGGGCCCGCAGGCGATTGATATCTTGCATGAATTGGGTTTGGCCGAGCGCGCTGGTGGTATCGAACAGCTCATAGCCAACGCCGCCGCGGATGGGCAGGCCATCGGCGGCCAACATCAAGCGCGCGCTGGCCACCTTGGCGCGTGACACGAAGATGGAGGTGCCGTCCCCGCGCAAATCATATTTGATATTGGCCTGATCCAGGCGCTCGACGATGCGGCCGGCTTCGGCTGGATCGAGATCGGAAAACAGAAGGGCCTTGCGTTCACCGCCCATGAAGCCGATCAGGCCAAACAGCAAAGCTGCCAAAGCGGCCGTCAGCCCGAAGGCCGCGAATAGCCGCGCCGGGCCGATTTTCATCAAAGACTGTAGCAATCCGTTCACGAGTCTGCCTCCGCCCGGCAAGTTTTGCCGGGCTTCGCGTGAAGGAGTGGTTAAGAGCACAGCAGATGGGCCCGCCGGTGACAGCGGGCCCGTGCGGCTTTTCCAGCGCAGCGCATGGCGAGGGCAGGGCCCTCACATGCGGTAGTGCTGCACCCGCGTTGTGCGCAGGCCCGGCAAACCGTGCCGGTCAATGGCCTTGATCCAGGCCTCAAATTCCTCCTGCGACAGGTTGTAGCGCTCGCAGGCGGCTTCCAGGGTCAAAAGCCCGCCGCGCACGGCCGCGACGACCTCCGCCTTGCGGCGAATAACCCAACGTGTTGTGCCCTTGGCGGGAAGATTATCCAAGGTCAGGGGATCTCCATCCGGTCCCATCACCATTCCTTCTAAGCGGCGGTTCTGCCGAGCCATACCCACACTCCTTGTTATTTGAGTGGAGTATGGCACAAGGTCCTGAAAGTTCCGCTAAATGTGGGGGTTAATACTTATCTAATGATTGTTTCAATTTGATGCATGAATATCAAATTGGCACGAGTGGCATATCCATCATGAGTATCGCCTATCGCTATTGGGGAATATTGATCAATTCTTGCAGTAATTCATCGGCAGTGCGAATGATCTGCGAAGAGGCGCTATAGGCGCGCTGCGTAATGATCAGATTGGAGAATTCAGTGCCGAGATCGACATTGCTTTCTTCAAGGGTATTGGATTGCACGAGGCCCGCGCCGGCCTGGCCGGCCGTATTGAGGGTGAAATCCCCCGATTCAGGCGTGATGCGGAAGGCGGCGCCGCGCTCGGCCTGCAGGCCGTTCGGATTCAAAAAGGTCGCGACCGGGATGAGAAACAAATCCTGGCTCTGGCCGTTGGAGAATTGCGCCGTCAGCGTGCCATCGCGCGCGACCACCAGGCCCGTGAGATCTCCGGGGAGCGAGCCATCGGTGGTGACGCTGGAAACGCCGGTGGGCGCCGCAAACTGCGTGAAATTGCTGAGATCTAGCGCCAAAGCTTGTGGGGCGGCCGCGCCGGTGGAGTTCGAAAACGGGATGTTGAGGCTGGACAACGAGGCCGGCACATTGGTCAAGGCCCCGTTGGAGTCGAATTCCAAAACACCGGCGGCGACAAAGCCCTGTGGATTGGTGCCGATGGGGCTCACATCCGTGACCGGGCGCACCGACACTTCCGCTTGGAATTGATTGGGATTGGCGCTGATTCGCTGGAAGGCCAAGGTCAAGGAGCGGGGCGTGCCGAGGCTATCGATGATTTCGATGGTGCGCTCGACATCGGGGGTGCTGGCCCCCGTGACGAAATCACCGTTGGCGTAGGTGCGGGTGGTCACCGGCAGGCGCGCATCCAAATTTCCACTGACGCCGACTTGCGTGGAGGCCCTGGCGCTGGCACCGACACCCGCCAGATTAATCGGGCGCAAAGCCGCCAGGCTGGAAGGATCGGGCGGGGGGCCACCGCGCGTGATCGGCGCGCCCAGCAGCGTATAGCCCTGGCTGTTGACGAGCCGGCCCTCGGAATTCAGGCTGAAGGAGCCCGAGCGGGTGAAGAGGCCGCCATCGGCCCCGGTCTGCGCCTGCTCATCGTCGGTGACCGCGAAAAAGCCCTGGCCGGCGATGGCCAGATCGGTGGAGCGCTGCGTTTGCGCGCGCGGGCCCTCTGCATCGACAAAGCGCCGCACCGAGGTGGTGACGCCCCCGGCGACATAGACGCTGGCATTGACGTTTTGCGAGCCCAACAGCGCGCTAAACTCAGTTTGGGCGCGCTTGTAGCCATTGGTGCCAACATTGGCGATGTTATCGGAAATGGAGGCGAGCGCCGAGGAATTGGCGTTCAGGCCCGATACCCCCGCGCGCAGTGCGGAGAAGATGCTCATGAAATTGGCTCCGTGAATGGATGGGGGAGAGGGAGCTTCTGCTGGCGGCGCCGGCTACTGCACGGCGGCATGATCAGGGGGCGCGAACCCCCAGAATTTGCGAATAGGGCCGCGGGCCCGAATTGGTGAGGTAGAGGGGCTCGCCTTGGCTGAGATCCACGCCGGTAATGGTCTCGCGCACACCCACCCCGACGGGCAGCGCCGCGCCGGCGGCGTCGGTTGCGCGCGCTGTCAGAGTATAGCGGCCGGGCGGCGCGACACTGCCGCCTGTGGTGCGCCCATCAAAGCTGAAGCTTTGGTGCGTGCCAAAGCCGGCGCGATCGGCATTCGTCGTGTAGATTTCTCGCCCCGATGCGTCGCTGACCACCAGCTCCGCGGAGACAGCATTGGTGGGCACGCGCAGGCTGAATTCAATGCTGCCGCCCTGCGTCAGCACCGCTTGGTTGGTGTTGAAATCTGCGGTTTGGCCCAGAAAACTGAGCGCGGAGCCGGCGGAGGTGGCATTCGATTGCCCGACCAGCGATTGCAACAGAGAATTGGTCTGGATCTGCTGCTCAACGCCGGAGAATTGCACCAATTGCTGGGTGAATTGATTGGTATCGACCGGCGAGAGCGGATCTTGATTTTGCAATTGCGTGGTCAGCAAGCTGAGAAACGTATCAAAATTACCGCTCAGGCGCGCGCGCGAAGCCTCGGCGGCGGTGGTGACGGGTGGGGGCGCGGCGGCGGCGGCGGAAATCGGCATGGCAGCTCTCCTCAGG